>JAOBWJ010000104.1 GCA_025463335.1 Acidimicrobiales bacterium | reverse complement strand
TCAGGCGATGGCGCCGGACTCGTGGAGCTTGGCCAGGTCGTCCGCCGACAGGCCGAGCTCGGAGGCCAGCACGTCGTCGGTGTGCTCGCCCAGCCACGGCACCCGGGTCTCGGGTCCTTCGGCCACCTTCGACATCTTGATGGGGTTGCCGGGCACCAGCACCGGCCGGCCGCCATCGGGTCGGGGCAGCTCGACGAGCATGTTGTGAGCCTCGACGTGGGGGTCGACGATGATCTCCGAGTCGCGGAAGCACGGCCCGGCGGCCAGGCCGGCGGCGCTCAGGGCCTCGCACGCCTGAAGCCGGGTCATGTCGCCGGCCCACGCGTCGATCGCCGGGCGGATCTCGGTCTCGAGCATCCCGTGCCAGTTCTTGCGCTCGGCGAACCGCTCGTCGGTCAACCACTCGGGCCGGCCCACCAGCTCGGCCAGCCGGGTGAGTTGGTGCTCGCGCACGACCTGCAGCACGAACCAGCCATCCGACGCCCGGAAGCTCTCCATGATCCCGGTCTTGCGGTGCTCTCCCCGGCCCACGCCGAGGGAGTAGAAGTTCGGGACGATGTCGGCCATCGACACCATGGTGTCGAGCATGGCCACATCGACGTGCTGGCCCTCGCCGGTGTGCTCGCGGTGGCGGAGGGCGGAGAGGATGCCGATGACGGCGAACAAGCCGGTGGCGGTGTCGCCCAGGGCACCCATCGGTGAGGGCACGGGCGGCATGGTGTCGGCGAACGTGTAGTCGTACTGGCCGGACATGGCCTCGACCACCGAGGCGTAGGCAGGCCAGCTCGAGTAGGGCGACGGCGACGAGCCGAAGCCGGAGATCGACACGTAGACGGCGCCGGGGTGGATGGCGGCGATGTCGTCGTAGCCCAGCCCCATGCGCTTCAGGGCGCCGGACTTGAAGTTCTCGGCCACGATGTCGAACTTCGGGACCATGTCGAGGATGAGCTGACGGCCTTCGGGGTTCTTCAGGTCGACGCAGATCGAGCGCTTGTTGAAGTTGTTGCGGGAGAAGGTGGCGCCCACGTTGCGCCCCTCCGGATCGGGGAAGCCGGGCTGGGCGGCCCGGCCCGAGTCGCCGCCGTTCGGGCTCTCGACCTTGATCACCTCGGCCCCCAGGCGGGCCAGGAGCTGGGTGGCGAACGGCAGCGCCTGCATCTGCTCGAGGGCCAGGATGCGGACCCCGTCGAGGGGCTTGCCGTAGCGGGCGGCGTCGGCGTTGGCGATGTCTCCCAGGCGCATGCGGTCACTGTACGGCGAAATGTGACGCGCCGTCAGAAACGCTCGTATGCTCGCCGCATGCCCGGCATCCTCAGCTACGGGGCGTACCTGCCCCATCGTCGGCTCGACCGCTCCGAGATCGCGCCGGTTGCCGGTACCGGCGGCGGCAAGGGGACCCGGACGGTCGCCTCGTACGACGAGGACACGACAACCATGGGCGTGGAAGCGGCCCGGTTGGCACTGCGGGCCGGACCCGACGTGGCCCCCGCCTCGCTGTGGTTCGCCACCGTCGCCCCGGCCTACCTCGACAAGACCAACGCCAACGCCATCCACGCCGCCCTGCGCCTGGACGGCAGCGTGCTGGCCGCCGACTTCGGCGGTGCCGTCCGCTCCGGCGTGGCCGCCCTGCGCGCCGCCCTTGCCTCCAGCGCCCCGACCCTGATCGTGACCGCCGACATCCGCACCGGTCTGCCCGGCAGCGCCGATGAGGCCAACGGCGGCGACGCCGCCGCCGCCGTGCTGGTCGGCGAGGGCCCGGTGCTGGCCGAGCTCATCGGGTCGGCCAGCGCCACCGCCGAGTTCACCGATCGCTGGCGTACGCCGGGCGACGTCCGCTCCAAGCTGTGGGAGGAGCGGTTCGGCGAGACCCAGTACGTGCCGCTCGGCGAGCAGGCGTGGAACGAGGCCCTGAAGGACGCCGGCCTCTCGGCCGATCAGGTCGACCGCATCGTCGTCACCGGGCCCCACGGCCGGGCCGTGACCGCCTTCGGACGCAAGATCGGTGCCGGCGACAAGCTCGTCGGTGACCTGGCCTCGACCGTCGGCTGGACCGGCACCGCGGCCCCGGCCCTGCTGCTGGGCGCCGCCCTCGACCAAGCCACGCCTGGCCAGGTGATCGCCCTCGTCTCGTTGGCCGACGGCGCCGACGTGCTGCTCTTCAAGGCCACTGACGCCCTCGCCTCATTCACCGCCGCCCGCCCGGTCGCTGAGCAGGCCGCCGCCGGCTCGCCCGTGCCCTACGGCAAGTTCCTCGCCTGGCGGGGCATGCTCCCCGTCCAGCCGCCGAACCGGCCGGAGCCGTCGCGCATCTCGGCGTCGGCTGCCGGCCGCACGGTCGACTGGAAGTTCGCCTTCTCCGGGCACGCCGACGTGGTGGGCACCATCACCACGTTCACCATCGACCGGCTGGCGTACTCGCAGAGCCCGCCGGTGGTCTTCGCCGTGGTCGACTTCGAGGACGGTGGGCGCCAGCCGCTCGAGCTCACCGACGTCGACGTGGCCGAGGTCGAGGTGGGCAAGAAGGTGGAGATGACGTTCCGGCGCCTGTTCACTGCAGACGGGCTCCACAACTACTTCTGGAAGGCCAGGTTGGTGCGATGAGTTCCCACGGGATCAAGGACCGGGTTGCCATCGTCGGCATGTCCTGCACCAAGTTCGCCGAGCGCTTCGACAAGAGCCTCGACGACCTGCTGCTGGAGGCCACCGAGGACGCCTACGCGTCGGCCGGCGTCGACCGCGACAGCGTGGACGCCTACTGGTTCGGCACGGCCCAGTCGTCGATGTCGGGCATCGGCCTGGCCAAGGCCATCGGCGTCGGCAACCGGCCCATCACCCGGGTGGAGAACTACTGCGCCACCGGCTCGGAGGCCCTTCGCAACGCGGCCTACGCCGTGGCCAGCGGCGCCTATGACGTGGCCATGGCCGTCGGTGGCGAGAAGGTCAAGGACTCCGGCTACCAGGGCCTGAACGGGTTCCCCATGCCGACCGACGGCACCAACCGCACGCTCACGGCCGCCGCCATGTTCTCGATGGTGGCCCCGGCGTACGCCAAGAAGTACGGCGTCGAGCTGGACGAGATCAAGAAGGTCCTGGCCCGCATCGCCTCCAAGAACCACTACAACGGCGCCCGCAACCCCACGGCCCAGTTCCGCAAGGAGATGAGCGTCGAGCAGATCTGCGGCATGCCCGCGGTGGCCGGGATGCTGAGCGTGTTCGACTGCGCCGGTGTCGCCGATGGCGCGGCGGCCGCCGTCGTGGTCCGGGCCGAGGACGCCCACAAGTACACCGACCACCCGATCTACATCAAGGCCCTGTCGTTCGTGGCCGGCGACGGGAGCACGCTGCTCGACCCCGCCTACGACTACACGACCTTCCCCGAGATCGTGGCCTGCGCCCAGGACGCCTACGCCCAGGCCGGGATCACCAACCCCCGGACCGAGCTGGCCATGGCCGAGGTGCACGACTGCTTCACCCCCACCGAGCTCGCCCTCATGGAGGACCTCGGGTTCTCCGAGCGGGGCACGGCGTGGAAGGAGGTCCTCGATGGGGCCTTCGACCTCCACGGCGATCTGCCGGTGAACCCCGATGGTGGCCTCAAGAGCTTCGGTCATCCGGTCGGCGCGTCGGGCCTGCGCATGCACTACGAGGCCTGGCTCCAGCTCCGCGGCGAGGCCGGCGACGAGCGCCAGATCGACAACTCGCGGGGCAAGGCCCTGATCCACAACCTGGGCGGCTACCCCGGCGAGATGGTCTCGTTCGTCTCGATCGTGGGCAACGAGCTCGGCTGACGCCGAAGCTTGGCCGGCCGTTCACCGGCCGGACGAGCACTCGCGGCGACTGGTTCACACAGAGGATGGAGGCTCGCCTCCACCCGTGAACCAGGAGGATGCACATGCGAGGCAAGACGTGGCGAGCCGGCGCGATGGCGGCGGTGCTGGCCTGCTCGATGGTGGCCGTGGCCGCCAACAGCGCGTCGGCGAAGAGTGAGGGTGACCGGTTCACCTTCGCAGTGATCGGCGACATCCCCTACGGCGATGCCCAGATCGCCGCCTTCCCCGGGCGGATCGACCAGCTCAACGCCGACCCCGACGTGCAGCTCATCGACCACCTCGGGGACATCAAGAGCGGCTCGTCGCTGTGCACCGACGCGTACTTCGCGTCGATCAAGACCCAGTTCGACCGCGTCCAGGACCCGCTCGTCTACACCCCGGGCGACAACGAGTGGACCGACTGCCACCGTCCCAACAACGGTTCGTACAACCCCCTCGAGCGGCTGGCTGCCGTGCGCTCGACGTTCTTCCCCCAGCCCGGCCGGACGCTCGGCCAGCGGAGCGTCGCCGTCGACTCACAGGCGGCCGACGGGTACCCCGAGAACGTCTCCTACACCCGTGGCGACGTGGCCTTCGCGGCCGTGCACATCGTCGGTAGCAACGACAGCCTGGCCCCGTGGACCGGGCAGACCACGCCCACGGCGGAGCAGGCGGCTGAGGTGCTCGGCCGCACGTCGGCCGCCATCCAGCTCGTGCGCGACACCTTCCGCCAGGCGAAGGACCACAAGGACCGCGCCGTCGTCCTGCTCACCCAGGCCGACATGTTCGACCCGACGGTGATCGCTCCCGCCTACGCCGACTGGTTCGGCTTCGAGCCCATCGTGAAGGCCATCGCCCAGGAGGCGAACGCGTTCCCCGGGCCGGTCTTCCTCTTCAACGGCGACAGCCACGTGTACAACCAGGACCAGCCGCTGGCTGCCGGTTCGAGCTGGCTCTCGCTCTACCGCGTCGCCACCCCGGTGCCCAACCTGACCCGCGTGACGGTCGAGGGCTCGACCGGCGTCGACGAGTGGCTGAAGGTCGTCGTCGACAAGCACGATCCCGGGGTGCTGGCCATCACCCGGGTGCCGTTCCACTGACGGCTGCGAGCGCACGGGGTGCGGCGGCGCCCCGTGCTCGCTCAGTCCTAGAAGACCTTCTTGTCGGCCTTCTTGGCCTTCTTGGCGTCGCGCTTCTCCATCAGCGACTTGGTGGCCTTCTTCTTGTCGGTCTTGGCGGGTGACTTGTCGCCCATGGCTGGCTCCTCGTTCGGTCTCGGTCAAGGCGTCGGGCCTGACGATCCAAGCGGGGCGGCTCTCCCAAGGAGATGTGAGGCCAACCTACTCCCACCAGCTGCGCAGCAACCCTCAACCCGTCGGACCTAGCCTCCGCGAATGGCCGAGCTCGGGACCGTCGCCGCGCTGTACCGCTACCCGGTGAAGTCGATGCTGGGCGAGCAGCTCGACCGGGCCGAGCTGCGGGAACGGGGGCTCGACGGGGACCGGGCCTTCGCGGTGGCCGACCAGGGGGACGGCCGGATCGCCACCGGGAAGCACCCCCGGAAGTGGAGCCGGCTCGTCGAGCTGGCCGCCGCCTACGTCGACGGCCCTGGCTCGCCGGTGGCCATCTCGTTCCCTGACGGGACGGTGGCGCGGAGCGATTCGCCGTCGGTCGGCGGCGCCCTGTCGCGCTACCTCGGGCGCGACGTCGCGTTGGTGTCGCACGCCGCCGTTGGGCAGGCCATCGAAGAGGTGTGGCCGAACATCGACGGGCTGGCGCCGGTCGACCTGGTCGAGTCGATGAGCGGCGGGCGGCGGGAGGGTGACGATCCGGTGACCGACATCCCTGTGTCGTCGATGGCGCCGGCCGGCACGTTCTTCGACCTGACCACGCTGCACGTGCTCACCACCGCGACGTTGCGGCGGCTCCGAGAGCTCGAGCCGGCCGCCGACTTCGACGTGCGCCGCTACCGGCCCAACGTGCTGGTCGACGTGCCCGGCTCTGGCTTCGTGGAGAACGACTGGGTCGGGGCCGCGCTGGGCATCGGTGGCGCCGAGGCTCGGGTCGACCTGCCGACGATGCGGTGCGTGATGACCACGCTGGCCCGCGACGGGCTGGCCACTGATCGCTCCTCCCTCCAGGCCATCGCCCGCCACAACCAAGTCGAGATCGCCGGGATGGGCACGTGGGCATGCGCCGGCGTCTATGCGTCGGTAACAGGCGCGGGCACGGTGGCCGTCGGCGATCTCGTCTCCCGGTGAGGGCGCTCGTCGTCGGCGGGCGGGGGCAGAGCGGCCGCGCCATCACCGCTGCCCTCGCCGCCGACGGCTGGGAGGTGACGGCGACGTCCAGCGTCGAGACGGACGGGTTCGTGGGCGTGGACCGGACTCTCGCCGGGTCGCTGGGGGCGGCGGTGGGCGACGGCGTTGACCTGCTGGTCGACGTGGTGGCCTACCGGCCCGCCGATGCCACTCAGCTCGTGGCGCTCGGTGATCGCATCGGCGCGGCGGTGGTGCTGTCCACGCTCTCGGTGTACTTCGACGGGCTCGACGACTGGCCCGACCCGCTGGTGGAGACGCAACCCACGATCGCGCCAGGGGACAGCGGCTACTCCGACCGCAAGGTGGCGATCGAGCGGGCGCTGCTCGACGAGGCGCCGTTTCCCGTCACGGTCGTGCGGCCGGGCGCCATCGTCGGCGTGGGCACGCGGCACTTGCGCGAGTGGTGGTTCCTCAAGCGAGCGCTCGACCGTCGTCCTCGCCTCGTACTGGCCGAGGGTGGGACCAGCGTCTTCCAGCCCACGCTGGCCGTGAACCTCGGCGAGCTGGTGCGGGTGGCGGCCGCCTCGCCAGGGAACCGCGTGGTCAACTGCGGCGAGCTCGACCCCCCGACCGTGGCAGAGATCGGTCGGCTCGTCGCGCCCGACGTCGAGCAGGTGCTGGTGGCGGGCGAACCCCCCGCCCCCAGCGTGGGCGACCATCCGTGGCTCGTGCCCCGGCCGGTCCGGTGTGACATGACCGCGGCGCTGGCTCTCGGATATCGACCGGTGGCCGACTACGCGTCGGGTCTGGAGGAGGTGCTCGAGTGGGCTCGCTCGGTGACCGTCGGGCGCGACTGGCGGGAGGTGTTTCCCCGGTTGGCCCAGTATCCGATGGCGCTGTTCGACTACGAGGCCGAGGACCGCTGGTTGGCCACCATGACGTCGAGGTAGCTGCGGTTGGCCCGGACCTG
>JAOBWJ010000024.1 GCA_025463335.1 Acidimicrobiales bacterium | reverse complement strand
CGACCTCGGAGCTTCGGGAGACGGCCAGGTCGGCGTCCTCGAACAGCGAGAGGGTGGCCTTCTCCAGCGAACCCTTGGGGAGGACGAGCTTCAGCACGGGCGCCGAACCTACTGCCTAGCCAGCGACGCGAACGCCGGCTTCGGGAGCGCTCATCGGATGGCCCGAAGGATCGAGGCCATCTCCACCGCGGTCTCCGCCGACTCGGCACCCTTGTTGCCGGGGCCGTCGACCGAGCGCTCCTTGGCCTGAGCCACGGTGTCGACGGTGAGCACGCCGAACACCACCGGCACGCCCGTGTCGAGCCCGACCCGGAGCACGCCAGCCGCGCACTCGCCCGCCACGTACTCGAAGTGCGGGGTGCCGCCCCGGATCACGGCGCCGAGGGTGATGACGGCGTCGTGCTTGCCCGACTCGGCCAGCGCCTTTGCCACCAGCGGCAACTCGAAGGCACCGGGCGCCCAGACCTCGGTGACGTCGCCGTCGGCCACACCGAGCTCGGCCAGCTTCCCCCGGGCGCCCTTCAGCAGGCGGTCGGTGATGACGTCGTTGAAGCGACCGCACGCGAGGGCGATGCGGAAGCCGGTGCCGTCGAGGTCGGGTGTGCGCCCGGTCGACAGCTGATCCTGGACCTCAGAGGACATCGTCCAGGCCCTCGAGCAGGTGGCCCATCCGCTCCCGCTTGGTGCGCAGGTACGAGATGTTCTCCGGGTTGGGCGCCGACTCCAGCGGGACCCGCCCGGTGATCTCCAGCCCGAAGCCCTCGAGGCCGCCGCGCTTGGACGGGTTGTTGGTCATCAGCCGCATGGTGGTGATGCCCAGGTCGACGAGGATCTGGGCCCCGATGCCGTATTCCCGACTGTCGACGGGCAGGCCCAGGTCGAGGTTGGCGTCGACCGTGTCGCGACCCTGGTCCTGCAGCTCGTAGGCCCGCAGCTTGTGGGCGATGCCGATGCCGCGGCCCTCGTGGCCCCGCAGGTAGACGACGACGCCGCGGCCCTCTTCGGCCACCTTCTGCATGGCCGAGTCGAGCTGCACGCCGCAGTCGCAGCGCAGCGACCCGAACACGTCACCGGTGAGGCACTCGCTGTGGACCCGGACGAGGACGTCCTCCTCACCGGAGACCGCACCCCGGACCATGGCCATGTGGGTCTCGCCGTCGATCAGCGACTCGTAGGCGTAGCAGGTGAAGTCACCCCAGTCGGTGGGGACCCGGGCCTCGGCGACCCGGCGGATGAGCTTCTCGCCCTGGCGGCGGTACCGGATCATGTCGGCGATCGAGATCATGAGGAGCCCGTGCTCCTCGCAGAACTTCTCGAGGTCGGGCACCCGGGCCATCGACCCGTCGTCGTTGACGATCTCGCACAGCACGCCGGCCGGGTAGAGGCCGGCCATGCGGGCCAGGTCGACGGCGGCCTCGGTGTGGCCGGCCCGCTTGAGCACCCCGCCCTCGCTGTAGCGCAGCGGGAAGATGTGCCCGGGCCGGGCCAGGTCGCGCGGCTTGGTGGCCGGGTCGATGAGGGCCTGGATGGTGGCGGCCCGGTCGGCAGCGGAGATGCCCGTGGTCGTGCCCTGCCGGTAGTCGACCGACACGGTGAAGGCCGTGCGGTGGCTCTCGGTGTTGTCGTGGACCATGAGCGGCAGATCGAGCTCCCGCGTGCGCTCGGCGGTGAGCGGCATGCAGATCACCCCGGACGTGTGGCGCACGAAGAACGCGATGTTCTCCTGGGTGGCGAACTCGGCCGCCATGATCAGGTCGCCCTCGTTCTCGCGGTCCTCGTCGTCGACGACGACCACGATCTCGCCCCGCGCGATGGCCGCGACGGCGTCCTCGATGGGGGCCAGATGGCTGCTGCGACGCTCGGTCATCGGTGCTCCAGGAAGGTCGAACGGTCGGCGCGAGGGAGTACGGGGCAGGGGGCACCGATGACCGGCTCGGCGCAGAGCGCCTCGCCAAGACCTGTGCTCATGGTTCGGTCGCTGCGCTCCCTCACTTGTAGCCCTCCAACAGGCGCTCGACGTACTTGGCCATGACGTCTACCTCCAAGTTCACCCGGTCGCCCGGGCCCTTGCGGCCGAGGGTGGTGACCTCGGCGGTATGGGGGATGACGGCGACGGTGAACCCGTCGTCGAGTGCGTCCACGACAGTGAGGCTGATGCCGTCGACGGTGATGGAACCCTTTGCCACCACGTAGCGGGTGAGCTCGGCAGGCATGCGGACCCGGAGGTCGGGCACCGGTTCGACGATCTCGCCCACGGCGTCGACGTGGCCCTGCACGAGGTGGCCGCCGAGGCGGTCCTCCAGCCGCACCGGGCGCTCCAGGTTCACCGGATCACCGGGTGCCAGGGCGCCCAGGTTCGTGCGGGCGTAGGACTCGTCGGTGACGTCGGCCTCCCACCATGACGCTCCCGCCTCACCCACCCCCGGGCCCATGGTGACCACGGTGAGACAGCAGCCGTTGACGGCGATCGAGTCGCCCTGCTTGGCGTCCTCGATGACGAGCGACGCGCCGATGCGGAGCTTGGCCCCGTCGCGAGACACGACCGCCCCGAGCTCCTCCACGATGCCCGTGAACATCAGGCTGCGACCTCCACCCGCACATCGTCTCCGATCTGTTCGACCGACATGATCCGGCCCCGCCACACATCGTCGATCGAGGGGGCGCCGGTGCCGGTGAACAGGGCGCGGCCGTCGTCGCCGCCGAAGAGCACGGGCGCCAGGTAGATCACGTAGCGGTCGACCAGTCCGGCCCGGTGGAACGCTCCCGCCACCGTGGGCCCCCCCTCGACCAGCACCTGGAGCACGCCCCGGCGGCCGAGGTCGTCGAGCACCTCGCCCAGCTCGCCGGTCAGCTCCACGCACGGGTGGACCTTCGCCCCGGCGGGCGCCATCCCGAGCACCACCCGCAGCGGGTCGGGACCATCGACATGACGGACGGTGAGCGACGGATCGTCGGCCCGCACGGTCCCGGCGCCCACCAGCACGGCGTCGCTCTCGGCCCGCAGGCGATGGGCGTCGGCCCGGGCCGCCTCCCCGGTGATCCACTGCGAGGAGCCGTCGGGCGCGGCGGTGCGGCCGTCGAGCGAGGCGGCCAGCTTCAGCACGACCCAGGGGCGCCCGGTCGTGCGGTGCTTGAGGTACGGAGCCAGCAGGTCTCGGGCTCGCTCGTCCCGCAGCCCCAGTTCGACCTCGATCCCGGCCGACCGGAGGCAATCGAGACCCTGACCGGCGACCTGGGGGTCGGGATCCTGGAGGGCAACCACCACCCGACGCACGCCGGCGGCGACGAGGGCATCGGCGCACGGCGGGGTCCGGCCGTGGTGGGAGCACGGCTCGAGCGTCACCCACACGGTGGCACCCCGGGCGGCCTCCCCAGCCAGCGCCAGGGCGGCCGCTTCGGCATGCGGGCCCCCGGGCGGGGCCGTGGCCCCCTCGAAGATCCGGCCGTCGGGCGCCTCGAGCACGCAGCCGACCCACGGGTTGGGCGGTGTGGAGGTCCGGACGGAGGCAGCCAGGGCCAAAGCCCGGTTCATCGCCTCGACGTCGTCCATCGCGCCTCCCGATTCGGGCGCGCGCGGCGAGGCCGCTCACGCCCTCGCTCCCATCCGGACTGTGACCGTCGGCTCCGGGATTCCACCGGATCGGCCCTCGCTCCCCGCTGTCTCCAGTGGGTCGGTCGGGTTCGCAGGCTGTACTGCCGGTCGGGACTTTCACCCAAACCCCGCGAGGGGTGCCCGCTCAGTGTACCAGGGTGGTCGCAGATAGCACGTTCGTATGAGGAACGACCGCTTAGTGAGGTCGCTCGCCGGCCAGCAGCGCCAGCGCGTGGGGCACCACGTCGAGCACGGCGTCGAGGCACTCGACGGCACCGGTGGTCGACCCCGGCGTGTTGAGCACCAGGGCCTGGCCGATGGTGCCGGCCGCGGCCCGGGAGAGGCGCCCCAACGGGTTGACCAGGCGCATCGCCTCGGCCAGCCCCGGCGCCTCCCGCTCGAGCACCGTCTTCGTCCCCTCGGGCGTGAGGTCCCGGGGACCGAAGCCGGTCCCACCGGTGGTCACCACCAGTCCGGTGAACCCCCGGCACAGCTCCCGGAGGGCATGGGCGACCGAGTCCACACCATCGGCCACCACCCGGCGCTCGTCGATGTCGAAGCCGGCATCGACCAGGCGGACGGCGAGCGCCTCCCCCGAACGGTCGTCGCGGGTGCCTTCCATCACGCCGTCGGAGACGGTGAGGATGCGTGCCCTCACGAATGACGACGGTCGATGCGCCAGGCCGACCCGTGGGCCGCCTTGGCGAAGCGCTTCAGCTCGACGGCCACGGCGGCCACCTCGGCGCTGGAGACGAACGGCCGAACGTTGGAGGATGCGATGCCGATCGACACGCTCAGGAAGGGGCGGCGGTGCAGTTGCCCGGCCCGGTCGGCCAGCTCGATGAACCCGACCGCCCGGTCCTCGGCGTCGTAGAGGTCGTCGACCTGGTCGTCGAACCGGGTCACGATCATGCGGGCCATGTCTTCGGCTCGGTCGACGGTGCACACCACGACGAAATCATCGCCGCCGATGTGGCCGACGAAGGAGTCGGGGTCCTCGACCGCTTCCACCGCCTGGGCGATCACCCGCGACGTCAGCACGATGGCTCGATCACCCCGCAGGAAGCCGTAGTGGTCGTTGTAGGACTTGAACCCGTCGAGATCGACGTGCAAGAGGGCGAAGTCGACGCCGTCGGCCAACTTGCTGTCGAGCCGGGCCTCGATCTCGAAGTTGCCGGGCAGGCCGGTGAGCGGCGAGGTGGCCCGCAGGTGCCGCGCCCGGCGCAGCGACGTGTGGACCCGGGCCACCAGCTCGTCGACGTCGAACGGCTTGTCGACGTAGTCGTCGGCGCCGGCCTCGAGCCCTGAGATGCGGTCCTTCGGCAGGGACCGGGCGGTCAGCATGATGATGCCGACCGTCGACGTGCGGGGATCCTTGCGCAGCTGACGGCACACCTCGACGCCGTCGACCCCCGGGAGCATCAGGTCGAGAATCACCAGGTCGGGGCGCAGGTCGAGGGCCAATTGGATGGCGTCGTCACCTCGGGAAGCGACATGACAGTCGTAGCCCTCGGCCTCGAGGTTGATGCAGACGAGCTCCGCGACGGCGGGTTCGTCATCGACGATCAGGATGGACTCTGCCATTCGCTGCTCCCGGTAGTTACCGGAGAGTAAACGACCAGTCGCAGGACGGCCATCCCATCCGTGCCGGCCGCTTGCGGCAGGAGCAGCGCACCCCGACCGTGCGGACGCCACGGACCTTCCGGCGGGGGTAGCGCCACCAGTTCGGGGTGCTCGACCTCGAGCCACCGGTCGAGGCCCAACGTCTCGGCCTCGGTGAGCGTGCAGACGCTGTACACCAGCGTGCCGCCAGGCCGCAGCAGCGGGATGGCGGCCTCCACGATCTCCTTCTGGAGGGTGGCCAGGCGGTCGATGGCGGCGCCGTCGACCCGCCAGCGGGCGTCCGGCCGTCGACGCAGGACGCCCAGTCCCGAGCACGGGGCATCGACGAGGACGCGATCGAACGAGCCGGGCCGGTAGGGCGGCCGGCGGGCATCGGCGGCGACCACGCGGACCGGTCGCCCCAGCCGCTCGGCGTTGGCGCCCACCAGGCCGGCTCGGACCGGGGACAGGTCGGACGCCACCACGAAGGCGTCCATGGCGGTGGCCTTGCCACCGGGCGCGGCGCAGACATCGGCTACCCGCTCCCCCGGCTGGGCCCCGACGGCCTCGGCCACCCACTGCGAGGCCAGGTCCTGCACGTAGCCGTCGGGCCGCTCGGTGACCTCGGGCGGCTCGTCCATGACGGCCAGCGCGGCCAGGGCGTCGTCGGCCCCGAGGTCGTTCACCAGGCGATCGACCAGCCAGTCGGGGTAGCTGAGCCGGGTGGCGTCGTCGGGCCACGTGACCGGCGCCTCGGCCACCCGGCGCAGGATGGCGTTGGCCAACCCCCGGGTCTTGCCCGGGGCGATGGCCACCGTCGCCGAGACGGCGGCGTGGGCCGGGACCCGCAGGTAGTGGAGCTGGTAGGCGCCCAGCCGCAGGAGGTTGCGGGTGGGGATGTCGAGGGGGCGCAGGGCGAAGCGGTCGACGAGGAAGTCGAGGGCCCGGCGCATGCGGGTCACCCCGTAGACGAGCTCGGTGACGAAGCCTCGGTCGCGAGCGTCGAGCTTCGAGCGTTCGAGGATGGCTCCGAGGGCGAGGTTGGCGTACGCGTCCTGCTCCTCGATGCGCACGAGGGCATCGAGGGCGACCCTCCGGGGGTCAGCCAACTCGTTCGCCGGCCTCGGGTCGGGCCCCGTGGCGCCAGGCCGGCGCTTCCTGAGGGCCCTTGCCCTCGGGCTGGACCACTATCAGTTCGAGGCCACCGTCGCCGGTGCCCACCACCGAGCCATCGAGCTCGCCGGGACCCCCATCGGTTGCGGCCAGGCGAGCGGCGAGCACCTTGAGCCGCTTGCCGCGGAACGTCGTCCAGGCCCGGCCCAGGCGCACGAGGCGGTGGAGCTCGACGGCCGGGCGTTCCCAGCGGAGCTCGAGCTCGGTCGGGTCGATCTTGGACGCGTAGGTCGGCTCGCCCTCCTGGGGCCGGGGCTTGCCCAGGCCGGCGGTCAGGTTGGTCACCAGCAGGTCGGTGCCGACGGCGACCAGGCGCTCGCGCAGCTCGTCGGCCGTCTCCTCGGGTCCGATGGCGAGGCGAGCCTCGGCATAGACGCCGCCGGTGTCGAGCCCCTCCTCCAGCTCCATCAGGTCGACGCCGGTCTCGGCATCGCCGGCCAGGAGGGCCCGCTCGACGGGAGCGGCGCCCCGCCACCGGGGCAGCAGGGAGAAGTGGAGGTTCACCATGGGGACGCGGTCGAGCACGTGGGGCTTGATGAGCTTCCCGTAGGCCACCACCACGCCGAGGTCGGCTCCGGTGTCGAGGACGTCGTCGACCCGATCGGTCACGGGCAGACCGAGCTCGAGGGCGGCCGCCTTCACCGGGCTGGGCGAGAGCTGGCCGCCCCGGCCCCGCTTCTTGTCGGGTTGGGACACGACGAGCACCACCTCGAAGCCGGCCTCCACGAGGGCCCGCAACGGGGGGACGGCAGCGTCGGGGCTGCCCAGGTAGACGAGTCGCTGCGGCTTCAGGTCAGCTCACGCATTTGGAGCTGACGCACGGCGCGCTTGGCTTCCTTGCGCTGGTCCTCGTCGAGACGATCGAGGAGCAGGATGCCGTCGAGGTGGTCGAGCTCGTGCTGGAACATGCGCGCCAGCAGCTCGTCGGCGTCGAACGACACCTCGTTCCCCTCGAGGTCGTAGCCGGTGAGGTGGACCTCCTTGGGACGCACGATGTCCCACGCCAGGCCGGGCACCGAGAGGCAGCCCTCCTCGTAGAGCCACTCGCCGCTCGACTCGCTGATCGTCGGGTTGACGATCGCCTGAGGGCCATCACCTTCCTGCAGGTCGTAGACGAAGATGCGCTTGAGCACGCCCACCTGGGGGGCGGCCACGGCCAGCCCGTGGGCCTCGTACAGGGCGCCGGTCATGCCCTCGACCACGGCGGCCAAGCGGCCGTCGATGTCGGTCACCTCGTTGGCTCGCTGCCGGAGCACGGGATCACCGACGATCCTGATCGAGTAGGTCTGCACGGGCGTCAAGGGTAGCGGCGTCGTCGGGAGCGCCAGCCACCCCGACGCAGTCGAGCGGAGCCTGCGGAGCGAGGCCATTAGCGTGGTCGACCTGCCGCACTACTACGACCAGGAGCCCGCCGTCCCGTCGGCGCCCGAACGCGTGCGCCTGGCGCTCCCCGACGTGACGCTCGACCTGGTCACCGACCGGGGCGTGTTCTCGCGGGGCGACATCGACCCCGGCACCAAGCTCCTGCTGCTGGAGGCGCCCGCCCCGTCGTCGGCCGGCGACGCCCTCGACCTGGGGTGCGGCTACGGCCCCATCGCCCTCACCCTGGCCCATCGGGCGCCGGCCGCCACCGTCTGGGCCGTCGACGTGAACCGCCGGGCGCGGGATCTCACGGCCACCAACGCCGAAGCCGCCGGCCTGGCCAACGTGCGGGCGGTCGGGCCGGACGACGTCCCCGACGACGTGCGGTTCGCCACCATCTGGTCGAACCCGCCGATCCGCATCGGCAAGCCGGCCCTGCACGACCTGCTGCTGCGGTGGCTCCCCCGACTCGCACCCGACGGACGGGCCGCGCTCGTCGTGCAGAAGCACCTCGGGGCAGACTCCCTGGCCCGTTGGCTCACCGAGCAGGGCTTCCCCACCACCCGCCTGCAGTCCCGGGCGGGCTACCGACTGCTGGAGATTGGTTCAAAGCAATGAAGAACCTGGGCGATACCGACATCAAGCGCTTGAACCGCGAGTGGCGGCGACGGACGGAGGGGCGCGTTGCCCTGCTGCTCGATGACCTGCAGACGCCGTTCAACGTGGGCGCCATCGTGCGCACCGCCGCAGCCGAGCGGGTCGAGCACCTCTACCTGTCGGGCGCCACGGTGACGCCCAACCACACCAAGGCCCACAAGCTCTCGATGGGCACCGAGCGGTTCGTCCAGTGGACCCAGTTCGAGACGACGAACGCGGCGATCGACGCCGTGAAGGACGCCGGCTACCGCCTGGTCGGCATCGAGCTGGCCGACACCGCCGTGCCCCTCCACGAGGTCACCATGGGCGAGTCGGTGTGCCTGGCCCTCGGCCACGAGGAGCGAGGCCTGTCGAACGCCGTGCTCGCGGCCTGCGACGAGCTGGCGTTCATCCCCCAGCTCGGCCGCGTCGCCTCGCTCAACGTGGCGCACGCCGCCGCCATCGCCATCTACGAAGCACGACGGCGGAGCTGGCAAAAGGAATGAAGGCGCTGTTCCGAAGGCTGGCCGAAGGCCTCCGAGCCTTTGGCAGCCGCTACAGCCGCAACGGGTCAACGGCGACGCGCAGCCTCCCAGGAGGTCGCGGGACGGCGGCCAGCGCATGGGCAAGCACCTCGTGGTCCGGCGCCCGCACCAGCCAGGCGCCATCCGCCGGCCCCATGACCTGGACCCCCTGCAAGGCAGCGACGTATTCGGCAGCAGGCGCGCCCGACACGTGGGCCATCGCCGTGTACGGCGGCCAGCCCAACGGCTCTCGACGGGCGGCCTCGGCCGCCGCCACCCGGGCCGGGTCGCCGTGCAGCGCGGCGAGCACCACCTCGTGACGGGGCAGTCGGGTCTGCAGGAGCAGCCGACCGCCGCCAGCCTTGCCGCCGACCAGCCGGGCGGCCCGGGCCACGAGGGCCATCGTCTGCTCGGCGGCGCGGTAGCGGGGTGCCAGCAGTTCGGCGTCGAGGTCGAGGAAGGCCACGGCATCGGCCTGGTCGACTCGGCGCAGCACGGCCTCGGTGCCCACCAGCACCGAGGCGTCGGGTAGGGCATCGGTGTCACCCGTGACCTCCCCGACCGGTACCCCGGCCAGCCGCTCGAGGTCCTCCCGGGCCCGGGTCGTGCCCAGCCGCCGGACCTTCAACTTGCTCGACCCGCAGCTCAGACACACCGCTGGACGAGTGGCGGCGCAGGCCCGGCACTGCAGCACGTCGTCGTCCATGGCCACCGTCAGCCCACACCGGTCGCAGCGGGCCAGGTCACCGCACGACCCGCACGCCAGCAGGCGGGCCCGGCCCTTGCGGTTCAGCACGCAGACCACCCGCTTGCCCGACCGCACCAGGTCGACGAGCTTGGGTGAGTACAGGTCGGTGCGCAGCGGGTCCTCCCGGGCCCGGTCCACCACGTCGACGATGGGCCAGGCGGCCCGCTCGGTCGACCGGTCGGGCGCCAACAGCTCACCCCACGCCAGTGCCTCCAACGACGGGCTCGGCGAGGTCAGCACGCACGGGACGCCGGCCCGGCGGGCCCGTTCGGCGGCCACGTCGCGGGCGTTCCACGTCGGCGACGCCTCCTCCTGGTGCACCTCCTCGTGCTCGTCGAGCACGATCACGGCGGCCAGGTCGGGCACGGGCGCCCACGCCGCGGCCCGGGCCCCGATCACCACCCTGGCACCGGCCGCGGCGCGGGCCCACTCCCGCGGGAGCAGGGCGACGGGGACGCCCGCCCGTCGCAGCCGGGAGGCGAGGAGCTGGGCGGTGGCGTGGGCGGGGGCGACGACCAGCGTCGGACCCAGGGCGGCGGCCGCCAGGACGAGCGGGTAGGCGTCGGCCGACGGCGGCAGGCGCAGCAGGGACCGCTCCCGGCGCAGCGCCTCCCCCATCAGCGGGTCGACCGGCCCGACCGGTACGTCGGTGACCACCTCGGCCGGCGGCAGGCCGTGCACGGCGGCAGGTGGGGACGCCGTACGCAGGAAGTGCGGGAGCCGCCCGGCCCACCGCCGGGCCGCCCATTCGGCCAGATCGAACAGCTCGGGAGCCGGGCCCCACCCCGTCACCTTGGCGATGGGCTTCAGGGCCACCCGGGCCGGCGGCTCGACGTCGAGCTCGCGCACCCAACCGCCCACCCGGCGCCCGTGCAGCGGCACCCGTACCAGGGTCCCGACGCGCACCTGGTCCCCGAGGTGCTCGGGGACCAGGTAGTCGAAGGGCTTCTCGAGCGCCGGCTCGTCGACGACGACCCGGGCGACGCGGTCGTTCAGATGCCCAGCGCCGACTTGAGGTCGTCGAGCCGCGTCGTGTGCTCCCACGAGAACTCCTTCTCGGGGCGCCCGAAGTGCCCGTAGGCCGCCGTCTTGCGGTAGATCGGGCGGCGCAGGTCGAGGTCGCGGAGGATGGCGGCCGGACGGAGATCGAAGATGTCCTTGACGGCAGCCACGATCTTCTCGTTGTCGACCGTCTCGGTGCCGAACGTGTCGACCAGCAGCGACACCGGACGGGCCACGCCGATGGCGTAGGCGACCTGGACCTCGCACCGCGACGCGGCGCCGGAGGCGACCACGTGCTTGGCCACCCAACGCGCTGCGTACGCGGCCGAGCGGTCGACCTTGGACGGGTCCTTGCCCGAGAACGCACCGCCGCCGTGACGAGCCATGCCGCCGTAGGTGTCGACGATGATCTTGCGACCGGTCAGGCCGGTATCGGCATGGGGGCCGCCCAGCTCGAACGTGCCGGTCGGGTTGACGTAGACCTCGTAGTCGTCATCCTGGAACTCAGCCGGGATGAGCGGCTGGATGACGTGCTCCTTCAAGTCGGGCTTGATGAGCGTCTCGGCGTCGAGCCCGGGCTGGTGCTGGGTCGAGATGAGGACCGTCTTCAGCCGGACCGGCTTGCCGCCCTCGTAGTCGAACGTCACCTGGGTCTTCCCGTCGGGGCGCAGGTACGGGAGGATGCCGGCCTTGCGGACCTCGGACAGGCGATGGGCCAGGCGGTGCGCCAGCCAGATCGGCATCGGCATGAGGTCGGCCGTCTCGTCCGAGGCGTAGCCGAACATCATCCCCTGGTCTCCGGCGCCCTGGGCGTTGAGGATGTCCTCGCCGGAGGTGCCGGTGCGGGTCTCGAAAGCGGTGTCGACGCCTTGGGCGATGTCGGGCGACTGCTCGTCGATCGAGATCATGACGCCGCAGGTGTGGCCGTCGAAGCCGTAGGACTCGCGGTCATAGCCGATGGCGCAGATGGTCTCCCGCACGATCTTGGGCATGTCGACGTAGGCCGAGGTCGTGACCTCGCCGGCGATCACGGCCAGACCAGTGGTCAGGAGCGTCTCACAGGCGACGCGGCCCATCGGATCCTCGGCCAGGATGGCGTCGAGGATGGCGTCGGAGATTTGGTCCGCCATCTTGTCCGGGTGGCCCTCGGTCACGGACTCCGAGGTGAAGGTGAAGCTCATCGGGTGGCCTGGCTCCTGAGATCGAGGACGGCGTCGAGCACGGCTCGAGCCACCGCCCGCTTGTCGGCGAGGGGTACATCTTCGCGGCTGCCGTCCTCCCGGAGGAGCACCACCGCATTTGTGTCGTGTTCGAACCCCACGCCGGGGGCGCTCACGTCGTTGGCCACGATGAGATCGAGGTTCTTGCGACGCACCTTCTCGGCTGCGTTGGCGACCACGTCGCTGGTCTCGGCGGCGAAGCCGACGAGGGTCTGACCGGGACGCTTGCGGGCGCCCAGGCCGGCCAGGATGTCGGGTGTCGGCTCGAGCACGACCTCGGGCACGCCGTCGCCCTTCTTCAGCTTGTCGTCGGCCACCGCCTTGGGCCGGAAGTCGGCGACCGCCGCCGCCATCACGATCACGTCGGCGTCGTCGGACCGGGCCGCGACCGCGGCTTCCATCTGGGCCGCCGTCTCGACGCTGACCACCTCGACCCCCGGCGCCGCCGGCCGGCCGGCGCTGGTCACGAGCGTGACCTCAGCGCCCCGGGCGGCGGCCTCGTCGGCGAGGGCGTGGCCCTGCTTGCCCGAGGAGCGGTTGCCGATGTAGCGGACGGGGTCGATGGGCTCACGGGTGCCGCCCGCGGTGACCAGCACCCGCAACCCGGCCAGGTCGCCGCCGCCAAGGACGCGGTCGCAGGCGGCCACGATGTCGGCGGGCTCAGCGAGGCGCCCGACCCCGACGTCGCCGCCGGCCAGCATCCCCGCCACCGGGTCGACGACCGTGACGCCCCGCTCCCGCAGGAGGGCGACGTTGGCCTGCACGGCGGGCTGCTCCCACATCTCGGTGTGCATGGCCGGGCACACGATGACGGGCGCCCGGGTGGCCAGCAACGTGGCCACCAGCAGGTCGTCGGACATCCCCATGGCGTAGGCGGCGAGCACCCGGGCGGTGGCTGGGGCCACCACCACGAGGTCGGCACGCTGGCCGAGGGCGGTGTGGGGGCTCGGTTCCGGGCTGTCCCACAGCGAGGTGCGGGCCGGCTCGGAGGCCAGCGCCGAGAACGTCTGGGTGGTGACGAAGTGCAGTGAATCCGGCGTCAGCACCGGACTCACGAAGGCGCCGGCGTCGACCAGACGCCGGCACACCTCGATGGCCTTGTACGCGGCGATCCCGCCGGAGACGCCGAGGACGACGCGGCGCCCGCGGAGCACGGAGGGCTAGGCCTCGGTGTTGCCCTCGGCGTCAGCGGCAGCGGCCGCCTCGGCCTCGGCCTCGGCCAGTGCGGCCTCGTCGAAGGGCACGCTGACGATCTTGTCGGCGGCGATCTCCTCGAACGCGATCGAGAGGGGCTTGCGAGCGGTGGACGCCACCTGCGGGGGCACCAGTGAGCCGAGGCCCTCGCCAAGCTGGTTGAAGTAGGAGTTGACCTGGCGCGCCCGGCGAGCAGCCAGCGTGACCAGCGAGAACTTGGAGTCCACGCGATCGAGCAAATCCTCGATCGGGGGGCTGATCATGGTGTCCTGGCGCCAACTCATGGTGGTGGAGGCTACCTGCTGAATACCACGACGGCGGCTTCGATCAACTGCTCGACCAGCGCTTCGGCCGAGGGGAGGTAGTCGGCGACTCCGGCGGCGACCAGCGCCTGCCGGTCGGCGACCGCGTGCACGGCCATGGTGACGACCAGGTAGAACCGGGCGTCGATCTCTCTCTGGGGCACGGTCAGCAGCTCGCGGATGCGGGCGGAGACCTCCCGCGTGGCCGGAATGCTGCCCATCGCGTAGGACTGCTCCCCCCCGGCGAACGGGTTGAACCGGGCGTCCTCGTGGAGCCGGGCGACGAACCGGACCCAGTGGCTGTCACCCTCCTCGGCGAAGGGGGCGACCAGCACACGGACCAGGGCATGCAGGTCGTCGCTACGGCCCTCGGCGTCGAGCTCGGACAGCATCGCTGCCCGCCGGGACTCGAGTTGGGCGTAGCGACGGTCGAACAGGGCCTGCACCAGGCCGTCCCGCCCGCCGAAGTGGTAGTGCACCGCGGCGTTGTTGCGTTGGCCGGCCGCTTCGGTGATCTCCCGCAGCGAGACGCCGTCGAGGCCGCGTTCGGCGTAGAGCCGCTCGGCGGCGCCGAGAATGAGCTCTCGGGTGTCAGCCACGGTGGCTGGCGATGATCGACCCCACGACCTCGACGCAGTGCTCGAGGTCGTCGTTCACGACCTCGATGGCACCCAGCTCGGCCGCCGCGTCGGCCTCCTCGGCCGCCTTGGCCAGGCGCCGTTGCACGACCTCCTCGGGGTCGCCGCGCCCCCGAAGCCGGCGCTCCTGCTCCTCGGCCGACGGTGGGGTGATGAAGATGAACAGCGCCTTGGGGTCGATCGCCCGCATCTGGCGGGCCCCCTGGACCTCGATCTCCAGCACCACGTCCATGCCGTAGGGCATCTCCTCCGGCACCGGCGTCCCATAGAGGTTGCCGAGGAACTCGGCCCACTCGATGAAGCCCCCCTCGGCGATGCGGGCCTCGAACGTCGGGCGGTCGACGAACACGTAGGCGTCGTCAGCCTCCCCTGGCCGCTGTGCCCGCGTGGTCCACGAGCGGCTCAGCCACAGGTTGGGGTCGCGGTGGAGAAGCAGGGCCACCAGCGTGCCCTTGCCGACACCACCGGGGCCCGAGATGACGATGTTCAGTTGCCCGACAACCGTTCGAAGAGCTTGCGGCGCTGGTTGACGCCGAGGCCCTGGATGCGACGGGTCTCGCTGATCTCGCACTCCTCGAGCTCCCGGCGGGCCTTGACCTTGCCCAGTCCCGGCAGGGATTCGAGCACGGTCAAGACCTTCATCTTTCCGACGATCTCGTCCTTGTCCGCCAGGTCGAACAGCTCCTGGAGGGTCATGGAGCTCATCTTGAGCTTCTCCTTCAGCTCCGCTCGCAGGCGACGGGCGGCGGCGGCCTTCTCCAGCGCGGCGGCACGCTGGTCCGGGGAGAGCTGAGGAGGCAACGGCATGGCGGGGCAGCGTAGACCCGGTGGCGGGGGCCTGTGGCACTCGCCAGTCCAGCGTGCGCTGGCGATGACCCGGATGACGGCGGGCAGGTTCTGCGTCGGGGCGAACACGCTGGAAACGAAGGCGAGCGGTCGGCGATGCGACCCACGCCGGCATCCGACCGCGACAGCGTCGTGAGGATGCGCACGGTCCGCAGTTCCGCCTCCGAGAAACGAGCTCGACTGAACCCGCGTTCGGTGGTTCGACGGACGGACTAGCGGGGTGAGCGGGTCATGCCCAACGCCGCCCCGGCCACGATGTCGCGCTGGACCTCGTTGGCGCCGCCGCCGAAGGTGAGGATGAGCACGCTCCGGTAGAGCTTCTCCAAGCGGGCTTCGAGCACGGCGCCCGGCGAGTCGGCTTGGATGGCGCCGGCCTGGCCCACGACCTCGATGAGCAGGTTGTAGACCTCGAGGTAGAGCTCGGTGCCGTACACCTTGGTCGCCGAGGAGTTGCCGGGCGGGAGCTGGGCGCCCACCGCACCGGCGGCCCGCCAGTTCATGAGCCGGAGCACCTCGACCTTGGCCCAGCACTTGGCCAGCGCCAGCTGCACCCACTCCTGGTCGATGACCCGCCTGCCGTCGGCCAGCTTGGTCTCGACGGCCCAGCGCCGGGTGTCCTCGATCATCTGCGAGCAGCTGGCCGAGGGGGTGATGGCCAGGCGCTCGTGGTTGAGCTGGTTGGTGATGAGCCGCCAGCCACCGTTGAGCTCGCCAACAAGGTTTTCGACCGGGACCCGCACGTCGGCGTAGTAGGTGGCGCTGGTGGGCTCGCCCCCCATGGTGTGGATCGGCGTCCACGAGAAGCCTGGCGTGTCGGTCGGGACGATGATGACCGAGATGCCCTTGTGCTTGGGGGCGTCAGCGTCGGTGCGCACGGCCAGCCACACGTAGTCGGCGTACTGGATGACGCTGGTGAACACCTTCTGGCCGTTGATGACGAACTCGTCGCCGTCGATCACGGCCCGGGTCTCGAGCGCGGCCAGGTCGGTGCCGGCGTTCGGCTCGGTGTAGCCGATGGCGAAATGGGTCTGGCCCTTGAGGATGTCCGGGAGGAAGCGGGCCTTCTGCTCGTCGCTGCCAAGGGCCATGATCGTCGGGCCCACGCTGTTGAGGGTCAGCAGCGGCAGCGGCACGCCGGCCCGGTGCGACTCCTCGACGAACAGCAGCTGCTCGACGAGCGGGCGGGCCTGGCCGCCGTACTCCGTGGGCCAGCCCAGCCCGAGCATGCCGTCCTCGCCCAGCCGGGCGATGTACTCCTTGTAATGACCGCGGCCCTCAGCGCTGCGGGAGTTGGCGCCCCCGCCCACCTCGTTGACGACCTTCTCGAAGTAGGCCCGCAGCTCCTGCTGGAGCTGGTGCTGGTCGTCGGTGAGCTCGAGCTGCATTTCGTCCCCCTCGTCGCGTGACACGCGCACGTTAATGCAGCTGTTGTAGAACGTCTTCCGTGACGACGGACGGCGGCGGCCTGGCCGCACTCGAGACTTGGCTGACCCTGCGGCTCCCGGATGCCGCCTACCTCACACTGGCGCACGAAGGGAAGCCGGGCAGCGGCTTCTCGGCCGAGACGACGATCCTTTCGGCCGGCTGGGTCGAGGGCGGCGATGCCCGGAACCAGAAGTTCGTGCTCCGCAAGGAGACGCCCGACCCGCCCATGTACCCGACCCAGGTGCCGGGACTCACCACCGAGGTCGAGATCCAGTACCGGATCATGTCGGCAGTGGCGTCGTCGTCGGCCGTGCCCATCGCTCCCCTCTTGGGCTACGAGGATGACCCGTCGGCGCTCGGGTCCCCCTTCTTCGTGATGGGTTTCGTCGACGGTGTGGTGCCGATCGAGTCGCCCATGTACACCCTGGCCGGCTTCTTCACCGAGCTCACGCCCGAGCAGCGCCGAACGATGGTCGACAACGGCGTGCGCACCCTGGCCGCCATCCACGCCATCGACTGGAAGGCCGCCGGGCTCGAGTGGCTGACCGCCGGGCAGGCGCCGACCGCCCGCCGCCAGCTCGACATCTGGTCCGAATACACCGAGCGGGAGTTGGCCGGACGCGAGCACCCGCTCCTCGCCCGGGCTCTGGCGTGGCTGCACGCCAACCAGCCCGAAGAGTCGCCGCCGGCGTTGTGCTGGGGCGACCCCCGACCCGGCAACGTCATCTGGTGCGACCAGCAGCCGGTGGCCGTCACGGACTTCGAGGCCGCCTCGATTGCCCCGGCCGAGGTCGACCTCGGGTGGTGGCTGATGTTCGATCGTTGGGCGCACGAGAACAGCGGTGTCGAGCGACTGCCCGGCGAGCCAACCCGTGAGGAGCAGCGAGCCCTGTACGAAGCGCTGTCAGGCCGCCCGGTCGGCGACACCTCGTGGTACGAAGTCTTCGCCGCCACCCGCTACGTCGCCATCGTGGTGCGGGTGATGAACCGCCTCGTCGACCGGGGCGACCTCCCCGCCGACCAGACCATCTGGATCGACAACCCCGTCGTCCCGTGCCTGCGGGACCTGCTGGAGGAGGTGGGCGCATGATCGAGTCGAGGGACGCCACTGCGACCGACGACGAGTTCCACCCGCCCACCAGCGACGACCCGTTCTGGTCGGAGACGTGCTGGTTCTCCTTCAGCGTCCCCGAGCGCAAGCTGTCGGGCCAGCTCTACCCGTTCTTCCGCCCCAACCAGGGCGTGATGGCGGCCGCCGCCTACTTCTGGGACGAGCATGGCAACCAGATCTGGAACGCCCGCTACGTGAAGAACTTCTGGCACCTGCCCATCCCCGACCAGCCGTTGTCGGACATCCAGGTCCCCAACGGCATCCGCTACAAGATGCTCGAGCCGCTGCAGCGCTACGCCATCGGCTTCGACGACCCCGACGCCGACGACCTGCATGTCGACCTCACGTTCACCGCCGTGGCCAAGGCCAACATGCTCGGGGAGTCGCACCTCGACCAGCCCGGCCGCTACCAGGGCACGATCGTGCTCGAGGGCGAGACCATCGAGGTGGACAGCTACGGCTTCCGCGACCGCTCGTGGGGTCCCCGTCCCCAGTTCGGTGACTCGATGCACGGAGCCGCCAACGGCGGCTACAGCTACGCCACCGCGTCCGAGCGGGACGGCTTCCACGCCATCACCATGAACTACGGCGAGCGTTGCATTGGGATCCACGGCTACGTGGTGCGCGACG
>JAOBWJ010000423.1 GCA_025463335.1 Acidimicrobiales bacterium | reverse complement strand
CAGCAGTCCCTCGGCGATGGCCAGCGCACCCTCCACGGCGTCGAGGCTAGGGGAAGGGCCTGCCGTCGAAGCGGTCGACGGTGGTGAACGCCTCGACGGGGTCGCGCCGCAGCTTCGTCACCTCCTTCGCCGGGTGGCCGAGGGCGAGCAGCCCGGCGATGGCGAAGCCGTCGGGGATCCCGAGCAGCTCCTTCACCGCCGGCTCCTGGCGGGCCAGCGCCGTGGTCATGACACCACCCAGGCCGGCGTCGCGGGCGGCCAGGAGGATGTTGTGGCCGAACGGGTAGACGGAGCCGCCGCCCACGATGCTCTGGCGGTCGAGCCCGTTGTCGAGCACGGCCAGGGCAGCCAGCTCGACCACCAACACCAGAAGCACGGGCACCTCGTGGAGGTGGTCGGCGAACGGCATGGGGGCAGGCGTGTTGCGGGCCTGCTCGAGATCGACGGCCGGGCCGTTCCAGCGGCCGTTGTCGATGGGGGCGAAGGCCACCAGGCCCTTGTTCACATGCGCCATGTACTCCCGCCAACTGAGGACGTAGAGGTCGCGGATGCGGCGGCGGACCTCGGGGTCCTTCAGCACGATGACCTGCCAGCCCTGGCGGTTGCCTCCGCTCGGGGCGAAGCGGGCCACGTCGAGAAGCGCGTGGAGCTCCTCGTCGGAGACCGGCTCGTCGGTGAAGTCCCGGGTGGCCGGGGTCGACCGCATGACGTCGCGCAGCTCCATGGGACGACGCTACGCGGCCCCGAAGCGGTGATGGAAGGCCACGGCGGCGGCGGTCGCCACGTTGAGGGAGTCAACCCCGCCCACCATGGGGATCCGCACCCGGCGGTCGGCGGCGGCCAGGGTGACCGGCGTGAGTCCTGGCCCCTCGGCCCCGAGCAGGAGGGCGACCTTGCCGAGGCGGTCGAGGGCGGCGATGGGCTCGGCGTCGGGGTCGGGGGTGAGGGCAACCAGCTCGAAGCCGGCGGTCCGGATGCGGTCGAGGTCGCCGGGCCAGTCGAGCCGACGGTGGGGCACGGCGAGGACGTGGCCCAGCGAGACCCGCACCGAGCGCCGGTAGAGCGGATCGGCGGTGGTGTCGTCGAGCAGGACGGCGCCGATGCCGAAGGCGGCGGCGTTGCGGAAGATGGCACCGAGGTTCTCGACGTCGTTCACGCCCTCGAGGACGGCGACGGTGGGGCGGGTGAGCAGCTCGTCGAGGGGACGGGGGGTGGGCCGGGTGGCCGCCGCGATCGCCCCGCGGTGGATGTTGAAGCCGGTCACCGCGTTCATGACCGGCTGCTCGGCCACGTAGATCGTGAGGTCGAGGCCGGCGAGGTCGTCACGCAGGTGTTCGAACCGCTCGGGCGTGACGAGCAGTGACCGGAGCTCGGTGCCGGTCTCGATGGCCCGGCGGATCACCAGCACGCCTTCGCACAGGAACACGTCGCCCCGCCGCCGGAGCTCGGCGTCGGTCAGGCGGACGTAGTCGGCGACCCGCTCGTCGTCGGGGTCGTCGATGGGGACGAGCGCGGCCATGGCCGCACTCTGGCACGCCGTCAGTGGCCCACCGGCAGCTTCTCGCCGGCCTTGCGGGCCGCTCGCTTGGCCTGCCACCGGACCGAGGGACGCCCCTCGGTGTCGAGGGCGGCCAGCACCAGGCCGCCAGCCATGGCTGCGTTCTTCAGGAACTGCGTGCGTTGCTGGGCACGGGTACGAGGGTCGGACTCGTCCCAGAAGGCGTGGCCGGCGACGGTCGTCGGGACCACCGACGCCAGGAGGAGGAGGGCGGCGAGCCGGGGGACCTTGCCGAGGGCGAGCAGCGTGCCGGCGCCGACCATCACGGCGGCGTTGATCTTCACCAGTGTCTCCGGGTCCTCCGGCAGGCCGAGTCGTTTGGCCACCTTCGGGCCGATGGTCTCGGCCTTGCGGGCCCGGGGCTCCGGGTTGCGGAACGCATCGATCCCGCCGGCGATGAAGGGGCCGGCAAGGAGGGTTCGGGCGAGACGGCGAGTCAGCACGGCCCAGCACTACCCGCCACGCGATCGCGTGATGTGTGCCGGCGGGTGATGTGCGCAGGCTGCCCTCATGGCTCAGGACACTGCCGTGACCGCCAGCGCGGCCGGGACCGTCGACATCGGCGGCGACATCACCGTCAACCGCATGGGGTTCGGCGCCATGCGCATCACCGGGAAGGGCATCTGGGGCGAGCCGCCCGATCGGGAGCAGGCCAAGGCCGTGCTCCGACGCGCCGTCGAGCTCGAGGTCAACTTCATCGACACGGCCGACAGCTACGGGCCCGAGGTGAGCGAGCGGCTCATCGCCGAGGCGCTCCACCCGTATCCCGACGACCTGGTGATCGGCACCAAGGGTGGCCTGCTGCGAGCGGGCCCGGACGACTGGAGCCCCGACGGGCGCCCCGAGCACCTGCGAGAGGCGTGCGAGGGCAGCCTCCGGCGGCTGCGGCTCGACCAGATCGCGCTCTACCAGTTCCACCGCCCCGACCCCGCCGTCCCGCTGGAGGAGTCGATCGGGGCGCTGGCCGCGCTCAAGGACGAGGGCAAGATCCGCCACATCGGCCTCTGCAACGCCAATGAGCACGAGCTCCGGCGAGCCCAGCAGCTGACGCCGATCGTGTCCCTGCAGAACCGCTACAACGCGGTCGATCGGCGGTCCGAGCCGCTGGTCGACCTGTGCGAGCTGGAAAACATCACCTTCCTGCCGTGGGCACCGATCCTCGACCTCGACCGCAGTCCCCTCGTCGGGCAGATCGCCCAGCGCCACGGGGCCACGCCCGGCCAGGTGGCGCTGGCGTGGCTGCTCGCCCGCACGCCGGTGATGC
Organism: Acidimicrobiales bacterium; assembly: GCA_025463335.1. Lineage (GTDB taxonomy): Bacteria > Actinomycetota > Acidimicrobiia > Acidimicrobiales > CADCSY01 > RYN-34. The sequence goes on along the minus strand of JAOBWJ010000423.1, from coordinate 477 downwards.
TGCCGATCCCCGGCACCGGGTCGGTCGCCCACCTCGAGGAGAACGTGGCGGCCGCCGGCCTCCGCCTGGAGCCCGCCGAGGTGACGGCCATCTGGGAGGGGCGGAAGACGTGAAGGTGATGAGCACGGCCACGTTCGAGCGGTTCTTCCGGGAGGCGGCCAGCCTCGACGTCGACAAGGACGACCTCAAGCGGTTCAACGACTTCGTCAACCACAAGCTCCACGACCTGCTGATCGTCGGCAACGCCCGCACCAACGAGAACGGCCGAGACCTGATCGAGGTGGCCGACCTGCCCATCACCAAGGGGCTGCAGGAGTCGATCCACCAGTTCCGCAAGCTCGACCAGAACCTCGAGCTGTCACCGATCCTCGACCAGCTCGCCATCATCCCGTGGCTCGATCGGCCCCTCAGCGACGAGACCAGGGCGCACCTGCCCGAGGTCGTGGGCGGCATCAGCCTGGCCCTGGCCCGCACGTT
>JAOBWJ010000414.1 GCA_025463335.1 Acidimicrobiales bacterium | reverse complement strand
AGCCGGCGGTCGACGCGCCGGTGGCGGAGGACGAGCACGGGCACGGCCACGATCGGCAGCAGGAGCAGGCCGTCGCCCCGGGTGAGGATGGCGCCTCCGACGAGGAGGCCGGCGAGACCCGCCCAGCGCCATCCGTCGCGGGTGAGGGCGAGCAGGACGGCGGTGCCCAGCAGCGTGTAGAGCGTCTCGGGCATGAGCGCCCCATCGCTGCCGAGCAGGATCGGGTGCACCGCCGCCACCACGCCGGCGGCCAGGGCGATCCGGCGGTCGCCGGTGATGCGCCAACCCAAGAGCGCGGTGAGCACGGCCGTGAGGGCACCCACCACGGCGAGCACGAGCTGGTGGGCCAGGATGCTCGAAAGCCCCACCAGGGAGGCCAGGGCCAGGAGCGACGGGTGCAGCGGGGCGAACTCCGCCGTCGGCCGAGCCCGGTGGAGGAACGCCCAGTCGTAGGGGGCGATGTAGCCGCGGCCGTCGGCCAGGTAGGTGGCCAGCAGGTGGTAGTTCCGCCCGTCCGAGATGGGCCGCACCACCGGGTCGAAGAGCAGGATGTAGGCCAGCCGCACCGCCACCGCCAGGGCGAACACGGCCACCAGCGAGCGTCGGCTCACTCGAGGTGGGCGCTGTCGTTGAAGCGCAGCAGCCGCCATCCTCCGGGCTCGGCCGTCTCCGGCTGCTCGATGTGCAGCCACTCCGTGACCGACGCGTTCGTCGACTGGAGCACGTGGCCGGCGTCCTTGGGCAGGCCGAGGAAGTGCACCATCGACCCGTCGATGACACCCCCGTGCACGGCCGCCACGATCGTGCGCCCCTCGTAGCGCTCGACGACGGCACCGATGGCCGTCGACACCCGCTCTTGGAACACCACCCACGACTCGCCGCCGGCGGACACCGCCGTGTACGGATCCCAGCGGTAGTCAGCCCCGCGGAACTGGGACTCGAAGTCGGTCCAGAGCATCCCGTCGCACTCCCCCGGCTCGATCTCGCTGAGCTCGCGGACCCGTTCGACGGGCAGACCCCACAGGTCGTTGAGGATCTCCGCGGTCTCGACGGCCCGGGGCAACGTGGAGGCCAGGAGCACGTCGGCCCGCTGGCCGGTGGCCCGCCACCGCTCGCGCAAGGCCTGCACCTGCGATCGCCCACGGTCGCTCAAACCCCGACAGCCCTTCGGTCCTCCGACGAGACCTTCGGCCTGCGCCACCGACTCCCCGTGTCGGACCAGGAGCAACCGGGTGCTCAGGCGAGGATCTCCACGAAGCGTTCGAGCTGGCGGAGGTTGCGGCACTCGTAGACGCCGTCGGTGTGGACGCCGTATTCGCTCACGATCGAGTCGCCCGTGTCCCAGTACGACCGGGGCTCGGGGTTGAGCCAGTAGACGTGACGGGCCTTGTGCCGCATCTCCTTCACGACCCACGACTGCGAGGCGTGGTAGTTGTTCCGGGCGTCGCCGAGGAGGATCACGGTGGTGCGGGGGCCGATGTCCTTGCCCCACTTGTCCCAGAACGCCTCGAAGGCGTGGCCGTAGTCAGAGTGGCCGTCGACCCACACCACGTCGGCCTCGGTGTTGACCCGATGCACGGCCTGGTTGATGTCCTCCTGGCCCTCGAAGAACCGGGTGACCTCGTCGACGCCGTCGATGAACACGAACGACCGCACCTTCGAGAACTGGCCGCTGATGGCGTAGACGAGCTGCAGCGTGAAGCGGGCGAACGCCGCCACCGAGCCGGAGATGTCGGCCACCACGAAGATCTCGGGCTTGGCCGGGCGCGGGTACTTGAACTTGGGCTCGGCCGGCACGCCACCGTACGAAAGCGAGTGGCGGACCGTGTTGCGGAAGTCGAGCGGACCCTTGCGGCCGTGGCGACGCTTGCGGGCCAGGCGCACGGCAAGCTTGCGGGTCAGCGGCATGAGCGCCTTGCGGAGGTTGACCATCTCCTCCCGGCTGGCGTGCATGAAGTCGACGTCCTCGGGCAGCGGCTTGCGCAGCGTCTTGGCCATGGCCTCGACGCCTCGGTCGGCCACCAGCCGCCGGCGGATCTCGGCCTCGACCTCCTTGCGGAGCTGCTCGGCGCGGGACTCGAACTCGTCGCGCTCGAGCCGCTCCTCGAGCTGGGTCAGTTCGCCGCCCCGCTGCGTGCGGGCGTCTTCCATCATCCGCTCGACGACACCTTCGAGGTCGAGGTTCCGCAGCGTCCGGTAGAGGTAGTACGTGCCGCCGACGGGGCGGCCCGGCTCCATGCCCGCGAAGCGGGAGACGGCCTGGCGGGCGATGGCCCGCATGAGCGCCGAGTCGGCGTTCTGCATGGCCTTGAAGAGCATCTCGGCGATCTCTTCGGGCGTCATGCCCTCCATGCCGCCCATGCCACGGGGGGACAGCTGGCCGTCCGCGTTGGTCAGCTCGTCGAGCATGTCGAGCGCCTTGGCCGTCTCGTCGTCGAGCTCGCCCAAGTGGTACTCGCGGCCCCGCAGCGAGAAGAAGACCTCGAAGACGGTCTCGAACGTCTTCCAGTGGTTGGAGCTCTTCACCAGCGTGGCCGCGAGGGCGTACTTGAAGGCCTCGCGGTCCTCCATGGGGACGTGCTTCACGGCCTCCATGGCGTCGAGGTTCTCCGTCAGGCTGACCGGCAGGCCGGCCCGGCGCAGCTCCTGGATGAACCCGGCGAGGAGGTCGAGCATCAGGCCTTCGCCGGCGCGTCCGGCGCGTTGGTCGCGAGTTCCTTGGCTGCCTTGGAGATGTCGGTCTGGTACTTGAGCAGGATGTTCAGGGTGTCGGTCGCCACCTCGGCGTCGATGGTCTGGATGCCCAGCAGCACCAACGTGCGAGCCCAGTCGATGGTCTCGGAGACCGACGGCGCCTTCTTCAGCTCGAGTGTCCGGATCGACCGGACGATGCGGGCCACCTGGTCGGCGAGGTTCTCGTCGATGCCCTCGACCTTGGTCAGCACGATCTGCTTCTCGCGCTCCATGTCGGGATAGTCGATGTGGAGGAACAGGCAGCGCCGCTTCAGGGCCTCGGACAGCTCTCGGGTGTTGTTCGACGTGAGGAACACCAGCGGCACCTGGGTGGCGGTGATCGTGCCCAGCTCGGGGATCGACACCTGGTAGTCGGAGAGGATCTCCAACAGGAGGGCCTCGGTCTCGACCTCGACGCGGTCGACCTCGTCGATCAGCAGCACCACCGGGTCGGTGGCGGTGATCGCCTCCAGCAGCGGCCGGGTGAGCAGGAACTCGTCGGAGAAGATGTCGTCCGACAGGTCCTTCCAGTCCTCGGAGTTGCGCTCGGCCTGGATGCGCAGGAGCTGCTTCTTGTAGTTCCACTCGTACAGGGCCTTGGACTCATCGAGCCCCTCGTAGCACTGCAGGCGGATCAGGCGGGCACCGAGGATCTCTGCGACCGACTTGGCCAGCTGGGTCTTGCCCGTGCCGGCCGGACCCTCGACGAGGATGGGCTTCCCGAGCCGGTCGGCCAAGTAGACGATGCCGGCAATCCCCTCGTCGGAGAGGTAGTCGACCTCACCGAGGCGCTCTCGGACGGCGGGGACGGAATCGAACCGGAAGGACATCGGGCGAGCGTACCCAAGCCCTCCCACCCGATCAGAACCCGTTTCTGTTTTCGCTCAAGTGACGATCTGGCCGTCGCCGGTCACCACGTACTTGCCGGTGGTGAGCTCCTTGAGCGCCATCGGGCCCCGGGCGTGCAACTTCTGGGTGGAGATCCCGATCTCGGCACCGAAGCCGAACCGTTCGCCGTCGACCCAGCGGGTGGAGGCGTTGACGAGCACGGCGGCGGCATCGACCTCGCGGGTGAAGCGGTTGGCGGCGGCAAGGTCGCCGGTGACGATGGCCTCGCTGTGGCCCGAGGAGTTGCGCTGAACCCAGTCGATGGCGGCGTCGAGGTCGTCGACGACGGCCACGCTCATCTTCAGGTCGAGGAACTCGGTGGCGAAGTCCTCCTCGGTGGCCACGCCGATCGACGGCACGATGGCCCGCGACCGCTCGTCGCCCACGAGCTCGACGCCTTCGAGGGCTTCCGCCACACGGGGCAGGAAGACCTCGGCGATCGAGGCGTGGACCACGAGCGACTCGGCCGCGTTGCACACCGACGGGCGCTGCATCTTCGAGTTCACGACCAGCGACGTGGCCATGTCGAGGTCGGCGGCCGCGTCGACATAGACGTGGCAATTGCCGTCGCCGTCGATGACGTACGGAACGGTGGCGTTCTCGAGGATCGACGCGATCAATGACGGGCCGCCGCGCGGGATGAGCACGTCGATGAGGCCCCGCAGCTGCATGAACTCGGTGGCCGCCTCCCGACTCACGTCCTCCACCAGCACGAGGGCGTCCTCCGGCAGGCCAGCCTTGGCCACACCCTCCCGCAGCGCCGAGGCCACGGCGATGTTGGAATCGATGGCGCCCGAGGAACCCCGCAGAATGGCGGCGTTGCCAGACTTCAGACACAGGCCGAAGGCATCGCTGGTGACGTTGGGGCGGTTCTCGTAGATGATCGCCACCACGCCCAGCGGCACTCGGACCTGCTCGATCTTGATGCCGTTCGGGCGCACCCAACCCTCGATCACCGCACCGACGGGATCGGGCAGCGAGGCCACCTGGCGCAGGCCCCCGGCCATGGAATCGATCCGGGCCGGCGTCAGCCGCAGCCGGTCGATCACGGTGGCGGCGACCCCGCCGTCGGTGGCCCGGGCAACGTCACGGGCGTTGGCGGCGAGGATGTCGTCGGTCCGCTCGACCAGCAGGTCGGCGGCGGCCAGCAGAGCGGCGTCCTTGGCCGCCGTCGAGGTGGTGGCGAGGATGCGGGAGGCGGCCTTGGCCCGTCGGCCCAGCTCGGCGAGGGAGTCGTTCGGCACGGAACGAGTCTACGGCGGCCTCTAGGCTCGCTGGCCTTGTCCGACGTCGAAGCCGAGCCCGTGCCGCAGGTGCCCGTCCCGTCCTCGCTGCTGCGGACGAGCGGTCTGGTGGCCGTGGGGACCGCCCTCTCCCGGGGCACGGGCTTCCTGCGACTCGCGGCCACTGGCTACGCCATCGGCTACGGCGCCCTGACCGACACCTACACGCTGGCGAACAACACGCCGAACATCGTCTACGAGCTCGTGGTGGGCGGCGTGCTGTCGGCCACCCTCGTACCCGTCTTCGTCCACCACACCGAGGAGGACGACGACGAGGGCACCTCGGCGGTGATCACGGTGGCCGCCGCCGCCCTGATCGCCCTGGTGGTGGTCGGCATCGTCGCCGCCCCGGCCCTCGTGCGCCTCTACACCATGACCGCCAGCGGCGACGTGGCCGACCAGCAGCGCCACGTGGCCACGGCCCTGCTGCGCCTGTTCATGCCGCAGATGCTCTTCTACGGGCTCACGGCCATGGCCACCGCCGTTCTCAACGCCCGACGGAAGTTCCTCGCCGCCGCCTTCGCCCCCGTTCTCAACAACCTCATCGTCGTGGGGGTCCTGCTCTCCCTCCCCCACCTGGCGGGCCACACGCCGTCGCTGAACGACGTCGGCCACGACAGCGGCCTCCTGCTCACGCTCGGCCTCGGCACCACGGCCGGCATCGTGGTCATGACCGTCGTGTTGCTCCCCGCTGTGCTCCGGAGCGGCTTCCGCTTCCGGTGGAACTTCACGCCCCGGCACCCGGCGGTGAAGGAGGTAGGGCGGCTGTCGGGCTGGACCCTCGGTTATGTCGTCGCCAACCAGGTCGCCCTGTTCATCGTCCTCCTGCTGGCCAACCGGCGGGTCAGCGGAGTGGCCACCTACATCGGCGCCTACATCTTCTTCTTGCTCCCCCACGCCCTGGTGACGGTCTCGTTGGTGACGACCCTCGCGCCCCAGCTGGCCAGCGCCGCCCGACGGCGGGACACCGCTGCCTATCGGGCCACGTTCTCCCTCGGCGTCCGACTCATGGGCCTGGTCGTGTTGCCGGCGGCCACCGGATACGTGGTCCTGGGCCAGCCGATCGTGCACGCCCTGCTGGCCTACGGGGCTGTGAAGCCCAGCCAGGCCCACCTCATCGGCTCCAACCTCGCCATGTTCGCCGTCGGGCTCTTCGGCTTCTCGCTCTACCTGTACACGCTCAACGGCTTCTACGCCCTGCGCGACACCCGCACCCCGTTCTTCCTCAACGTGGGTGAGAACGTGCTCAACATCGCGCTGGCGCTGATCCTCCAGCCCATCTTCGGCGTACCCGGCCTGGCCCTGGCGTTCGCCCTCGCCTACAACATCTCGGCCCTCGCCGCCCTGGCCACGCTTCGCCGCCGGGTGGGCCGGCTCGACTACACCCGGACGCTGCGCGCACTCGGCAGCATCCTTGTGGCCTGCCTGGCCATGGCCGGCGTGGTCGCCGTCGTCAGCCGAGTGGTGGGCGACGCTGCTGTCGTGCAGACGGCAGCCGGCGTGCTGGCCGGCGGTGCGGTGTATGTGGCAGCCCTCCTCCTGCTCCGAGTGGAAGACGTGGCGACCCTCCGTTCCCGGCTTCTGCGGCGTGCGTAGGCTGACTGCATGTTGCGACTGTTCAGGCGCGTCTGGAACTACCTCACCGCCGCCGGGAGCCAGAAGTTCGATGAGCGGGCCGACCCCAAGGTCCAGCTCGAGCAGGCAATCCTCGAGGCGCAGGAGCAGCACCGCCGGCTGAAGGATCAGGCGGCCAACGTCATCGCCAACCAGAAGCAGACCGAGCTACGACTCAACCGGTCGCTCGAAGATCTGGAGAAGGCCAACAACTCGGCGGCCCAGGCCCTGATGATGGCCGACGACGCCACCAAGGCCGGCGACGAGAAGAAGGCCGTGGAGTACACCGGCGCGGCGGAGTCGTTCGCCAACCGGCTGCTCACCCTCGAAGGCGAGGTCGAGAGCCTCAAGCAGCTCCACCTCCAGACCTCGGAGGCTGCATCCCAGGCCAAGGCCGCCGTGCAGCAGAACGCCGACTCCCTGCAGCGCAAGCTCTCGGAGCGCCAGAAGCTCCTGTCTCAGCTCGACCAGGCCAAGATGCAGGAGCAGATCAACACGGCCATGTCCTCGCTCGGCGAGACCGTGGGGCAGGACGTGCCCACGCTCGAGGAGGTCCGGCTCAAGATCGAGGCCCGCTACGCCAAGGCCACCGGCATGGCCGAGCTGAACGCCGACTCGGTCGACTCCCGCATGGCCGAGGTCGAGGCCGCGACCCGCAACAGCGCCGCCCACGCCCGACTGCAGGAGATCCGCCAGCAGCTCGGCCTGCCCGGCCCGGCGGACTCGTAGACCTCCGGCTAAGGGCGTGGCGACTGGTCGCCGATGCCGCCGAGGCCGGCGATCATCTTGCGCATTCCCTGGCGGGCGGCGGCCAGGTCGAAGCGTCCGAGCTCGAACGGTTCGTTGGCCGTGGCCAGCACGTTGCCGTGCTGGTCGACCAGCGCCATCTCGAGGCGGATCTCCGGGCGTCCGCCTGGTTCCTCCTGCTCGGCCCGCGACGTCCGCCTGGTCACGGCAGCACGACCAGATCGTCACGGTGGACGACTTCATGGGGCGTGCCCGTGGGCAGGTCGGCGGTGCGCCGGCCAGCCAGCTGACGGAGGGCGGTGGCGTCGAGTCGGACCAGGCCCTTGGCGAACACCTTGCCGTCGGGACCGGCCAGCTCCACGGCGTCCATCGGTTGGAAGGAGCCCCGCACCTCGCGGACACCGGCGGCGAGAAGGGAGACGTTGCGCTCGGTGAG
>JAOBWJ010000393.1 GCA_025463335.1 Acidimicrobiales bacterium | reverse complement strand
AGAGCCATGAGCTGGCTCTTGTCCCCCAGCTCGGCGACGAAGATGATCCCGAAGGCGATCAGGAAGGCGTGCACACTCTCTCCTCAGATGTGTGCCCGGAGGAGGTGCGCGACCTCGACCGAGCATCGAACGATGCCTGGCCGAAGGTCTTGCTCATCCGCTCGAAAGCGGACCCGGGGACCGGGGCTCATCACCCAGCATGTCGATCACCCGGCGAGGAACTACTCCCCTTCGCCGCCGGTCACCTTAGCGGCAAGTGGGAGACTCCCCGAATGATCCTCTTCATCCTCGGCCTCGTGCTGTCCGGCCTGATCGTCGGTGCCCTGGGCCGGCTGGCGATCCCCGGACCCAACCCGATGGGCATCGGCATGACGATCCTCGTGGGCATCGGCGGATCGTTCCTCGGCGGCCTCGTCGGCAACCTGCTGTTCGGCCGGCCCGGCGGCCTGATCCTCTCGGTCGCCGGTGCGGCCCTGATCGTGTGGCTGATCGAGCGGAGCCGAACCCCGGCGTGACCGACATCGTCGGGTTCCGGACCGACCGAACTTCTAGCGACTGACGAGCTCCACCGCCAGGAACCGGGGCCCGTGGGCCCACGAGACCGGCACGTTCTCGTACGCCCCGGGTGCGATCGGCCGCACCTCGGCCACGCGGTCGAGCACCGCCTCGACGGCCACCCGCGCCTCGAGCCGGGCCAGGCTGGCGCCGGGGCAGACATGGGGCCCGCCGCCGAAGGCCAGGTGGCTGCGCAGATCGGGTCGATCGAGCCGGAAGGTGTGCGGGTCGTCGAACACGGCCTCGTCGCGGTTGGCCGAGGCCAGCCCGAACGCCACCTTGTCGCGTGGGCACAGCTGCTCGCCGTGGACGTCGGTCTCGGCCATGCAGTTGCGCAGCAGGAAGCGGATCGGCGGGTCGAGTCGCAGCGACTCCTCCACGGCGGCGGGCAGCAGCGACCGGTCGTCGGCCAGTCGGGCGAACAGGGCGGCGTCGTTGGCGACGGTCCACAGCAGGTTGGCGATGAGGTGCCGAGTCGTCTCGTTGCCGGAGATGAACAGGAACACCAGCTGGGTGCGGGCCTCCACGTCGGTCAGGGCCCGGCCATCGATCTCGGTCTGCAGCAGCCGGCTGATGAAGTCGTCCCGGGGCTCGGCCCGGCGCGCCGCGACGAGGGCGTCGATGTAGGCGGTGAACTCGGGATGGGCACCCGGGAGGCCCACGCCTCGCTCGTTGCGGTTGGTGGCCGGCCACGTGCCCTGGACGACCTCGTCCGACCACGCCGCCCACAGCCGGAAGTCCTCGGTCGGGGCGCCGAGCAGATGGGCGATGACGTTGTTGGGAACCGGCATCACGTACTCCTGCACCAGGTCGATCGGGCCCGGCCGGGACAGAAGATCGTCGAGCAGGGCGTGGCACAGGTCGGTGCAGAACGGCTCGACGCGGGCAATGCGGTGGGCGGCGATGGCCGAGTTGATGATCCGCCGGACGTGACCGTGCCGGGGCTCGGGGATCTCGCTGATCAGCTGCTCCTCGTCGGGCACCTCCACGCCGGGCTCGCGGAAGCTGGCCACGAACGTGTGCACGTCCTGGGTGGCCCGCAGCACATCGGCGTGGCGGGCCAGGTACCACGGCCCTCGCTCGGTGCGAACGATCGGCTGCTCCTGGCGCAGGTGCTCGAAGCCGGGTGCGTCGAAGTCGGACCCCAACGGGTCGAAGGTGGTCATCGAGCACGCACGGTACCCACGTGCTGCGCCGTGCTGCAGTGGGACAAGGACGACTACGCCGCCGCCGGACTGGTGAAGTTCGATCTGCTCGGTCTCGGGATGCGAGTTCGCGCGGCGGGGAGGCGAACCTCGACCCGTAGCCCGCCCTCCGGGAGCGGCTCGGCCGTGACCTCGCCGCCGTGGGCTCGGGCCACGGCCCGCACGATCGAGAGCCCCAGGCCGGCGCCGGTGTCGCCTTCGGTGCGGTCGGCGGCGAGCCTTCGGAAGGGCTCGAACAGGCGCTCGACGGCATCGGCCGGGACCACCGGGCCGGAGTTGGTGACCTCCAGCACCGCTTCATCCCCGTCGGTGCCGGAGCGGGCCCTCACCCAGCCGTCGTCGACGTTGTGGCGGCAGGCGTTCTCGAGGAGGTTGCGGGCCAGGTGAAGGAGGAGGGCCGGGTCGCCGTCGACCGGGGCCGGGTCGGCCGTGATGGTGACCTCGACCTCGTCGGCGGAGGGGGAGACCGAGGCCGACAGCAAGGCATCAGCGAGATCGGTGGGCTGGGTGGCGAGCTGGCCGTCGGCTCGGGCCAGCACGAGCAGCCCGTCGAGGAGGCGCTCGCTGCGTTCGATGACGTGCTGCACGACCTCCGAGGCGGCCTGCAGCTCCTCGGGGCTGCGAGCGACCTCGAGCTGGGTGCGCATGATGGCGAGGGGCGTGCGCAGCTCGTGGGAGGCGTTGGCCACGAACCGGCGCTGCGAGTCAAATGCGGCGTCGAGCCGCCCCAGCATGGCGTCGAACGTGTCGGCCAGCTCCCGCAGCTCGTCGTGGGGCCCGTCGAGCCCGATGCGCTCGTCGAGGTTGGTCTCCGACAGCCGCCGGGCGGTGTCGGTGATCCGGTGCAGGGGCCGCAGCGCCCGGCCGGCCAGCCACCAGCCCAACAGCACCGACGCGGCGCCCACGCCGACCAGCCCCATGAGCGAGCGGGTCACCAGGCTGTGCAGCGTCTCGTTCCGGAACTTGCCGGGCAGCTCCGCGATCAGGTCGGGACTGGCCGCCTCGCCGTTGACGAAGACCCCGAAGGCCACGGTCCCGGCGCCGTCCTTGGGTCCGATGAACTGGGCGGGGACGTCGTCTGACCGGGTGACGCCTTCGGGGGTGCCCGGGAACGGCGCCGACTTGCCGCTGTCGACCGGCCCGTCGGTGCGGGAGCTGAAGGCGATCTTGTCGGTGGGCAGGCTGTGGTGGACGATGCTGTAGTTGGCGGCGAGCAGCACCCCGCCGGCGGCGAAGAACAGCGCGCCGTAGATGGCCGTGAGGCGCAACCGGAGGCTGGGTCGGGGCGTCATCGGATGCGGTACCCGGCGCCGATGACGGTCTCGATGAGCGGGGGCTCGCCGACCTTGCGCCTGAGGTTGGCGATCGTCACCCGCACGGTGTTGGTGAACGGGTCGGTGTGCTCGTCCCACACCCGGTCGAGCAGCTCCTCAGCGGAGACGACGACACCATCGGCTTCGACCAGGACCTTGAGCACGCCGAGCTCCTTGCGGGTGAGGGTGAGGGTGCGGTCGCCCCGCACGGCTTCGTGCCGGGCCACGTCGACGACGAGGTCGGCCCGAAGCAACGTGGTCGGGGTGGCGCTCGTGGGCCGGCGGGCCAGCGCCCGCAGCCGGGCCACCAGCTCGATGAAGGCGAACGGCTTGCCCAGGTAGTCGTCGGCCCCGAGCGACAGGCCGTCGACCCGATCGCCCACCGTGGTCGAGGCCGTGAGCATGAGGATGCGGGCCCCCCGGCCCTCGGCCAGCAGCTTGGTGCACACGTCGTCGCCGTGCATGCCGGGCAGATCGCGGTCGAGCACGATCACGTCGTAGGGGTTGGCCAGGGCCTTGTCGACGGCGTCTGTACCGGACCGGGCCACGTCGACGGCCATGCCTTCACGTCGCAGGCCACGCGCGATGGCATCAGCCAGGAACTCCTCGTCCTCCGCCACCAGCACACGCATGGGACTCGATTGTGACCTGTCCGGCATAAAGCAGGCGTGAAGGAGCGGCGGGAGGCCGGCCCGTCCTTGAACGCCCGCTGAACCGGCATCGGCGTAGAGCTCTCCCCATGTCTGCCACGCGCACCCTCATCGCCGTCGCCTGCCTCGGCCTCGTGGCCGGGTGCGGCGCCGGTTCCTCGCCCAACGCCTCCGGATCGAGCGGGAAGTCGTTCGAGGAGGCCCTCGGCATCGACCAGGCCTCCATGCAAGCCCGTGAGGCCAAGGTCCAGGAAGCCGTCCGCACCTGCATGAAGGCCGAGGGCTTCGACTACATCCCGCTCGACCCGTCGCAGTCGAACATGCAGGTCCGCTTCGGTGGTCCGAGCAGCGACGTCAAGGACCGCAAGACCAAGGGCTACGGCATCACCACCGGCCTCATGACCAAGGCCCGCCCGGCGTCGGGCCAGAACGACGACCCCAACCGGGCCATCCGCGAGGCGCTCAGCGAAGCCGACCGCCTGGCCTACGACATCGCGCTCGTCGGCCCCGACGCGGCCAAGGCGCGGGAGGCCGGCAGTGGCGGGATGCGGATCCAGCGTCAGGTCGGCAGCAGCGCCGAGGCCGGCGGATCCGGCCCTCAGGGCTGCATGGACAAGGCCCAGAGCGAGGTGCCGGGTGGCCCCGAGCAGCTGGGCGGCGACCTGAAGGAGATGCAGACGCGGGCCGAGGCCGACCCCCGCGTCATCGAAGTCAACCGCAACTGGGCCGCCTGCATGGCCGACACCGGCTACACGGACTTCGAGAAGCCCGACGACGCGCAGCAGTACGTGGAGGGGAAGATGGACGCGCTGATGGGCGCCACGCCCGAGGGCGACGGCGTCACCAAGTTCGCCATCGGCGGTGACGACATCGACCAGGCCAAGCTCGCCGACCTCCGCCAGGAGGAGATCACCATCGCCGTGGCCGACGGGAAGTGCCAGGACAAGACCGGCTACGCCAAGGTGGAGAAGGAGATCCGGGCCGAGTACGAGCAGCGCTTCCTCGACGAGCACCCCGACCTCACCTCCGGGAACTGACGTGCAGCGCAACCGCCTGCTGGGCGCAGTCCTGGCCGGCGTGGCCATCAGCGCCGGCGGCGGCTGGGTCGCGGCCAGCGCGGTCAAGTCGCCGGCCCAGGTCGCGGCCGAGACCAAGCCGCCCGACCCGTCCGCCATCACCGCCGCCGTCGAGCGCCGCACGCTGGCCTCCACGGTCACGGCCCGGGGCACCGTCCGCTACGGACAGCCCCAGGCCGTGAGCCTGGCCACTTCGACCTACGGGTCGAACGCCCAGGCCAAGAGCCTCGTCACCAAGGCGCCGACCAAGGGCGCCGTGCTGGGGGAGAACGCCGTGGCCATGGAGGCCAACGGCCGCCCGGTCCGGGCCCTTACCGGCAACGTGCCCATGTACCGCGACATCACCCCGGGCGACGAGGGCGAGGACGTCCGCCAGCTCGAGGCCGCCCTCCAGCGCCTCGGCTACCACCCGGGCAAGGTCGACGGGAAGTACGACATCGCCACCCAGGGGGCGGTCGAGGCCTGGTACCGCGACGCCGGCTACACCGCCCTCGGCGCCACCGACGACCAGCGGGAGAAGCTGCGCACCGCCCACTCGGCGGTGAGCAACGCCCAGTCGGCGGTCCTCCAGGCCACCGCCGCCCTCGACACGGTCCGCAAGGGGATCACGGCCAAGGACGTGCGCCAGGCCCAGAACGAGGTCCGGGCCCGGACCCGCGACCTCGCGAAGGCCCAGGACGACGTGAAGGTGGCCCAGGCCTCCGACGCCCTGGCCAAGACGGCGGAGGAGTCGGCCCGCCTGGCCGAGAACATCGCCCGCTACGCCGAGGGCACGGTCGGGATCGACAACCGCCTGGCCACGGCGCGCTCGGCCGCCGACGTCGCCACCGCCCAGCACCGGGTGACCGAGGCGGTGACCGCGAAGGCCGTCGCCGACCAGCGCCTCTACGACGACCAGACCAAGACGTCCGGCACGCCGGCCACCCGGGTGGCGAGCGACGGGCAGATCGCCAGCGACCAGGCCGAGGTCGAGCGGGCCGCCAACGCCATCCTCGAGGCCCGCACCGCCTACGACAACGCCGTCCTGGCCCAGCAGTCCCAGGCGGCGGGGGCCGAGCAGGCCACGCGCCAGGCCACCCTCGACACGGCCCGCGCCGCCCAATCCACCCGCCAGGCCGAGCTGTCGACCCTCCAGGCCACGCAGGCCGCCATGGCGGCGAAGCGTGGCATCGAGGCAGCCAAGGACGCGTCCGAGCTGGCGGCCCAGAACCTGGCGCTCGTGCAGGAGCCGCCCGACGAGTCGACGGCGGCCGCCTCCCTGGCCAAGGCCCAGGCCGACCTGGCCGACGCCCGCGCCCAGGAGCGCAGCCTGGCGTCCACGACCGGCATCGTCGTCCCGGCGAACGAGGTCCTCTTCTTCCCGACCCTCCCCTTGCGGGTCGACGAGGCCAAGGTCGAGCGGGGCGACGACGCCACCCAGGAGGTCATGGTCGTCACCACCAGCCGGCTCGCCGTCGACGCCGCGGTGTCGATCCCCGACGCCCGCCTGGTGAAGGTCGGCGACGAGGTCCAGATCACCGACACCCAGCTCGGCATCAAGGCGACGGGCACGGTTTCGAAGGTGGCCAGCAAGCCGGGCACTGACGGCGTCCAGGCCAACCAGGTCTACGTCGAGATCATCCCGCAGGACGCGCCCGACCAGCTCACCGGCGCCTCCGTCGCCATCTCGGTGGCGGTGAAGTCGACGCAGGGGAAGGTGCTC
>JAOBWJ010000270.1 GCA_025463335.1 Acidimicrobiales bacterium | reverse complement strand
TGGCGACGGAGGATCTGGCCTCCGCCTATCGCGACCTGGGCGGGCTTGTGCGAGCGGTGGAGGCCCAGCGGCTGTCGCTCTTGGCGGTGTTGGACGAGCGCGAGGCATGGCGACCCGACGGGTGCCTGAACACGGCGCAGTGGGTCGCGGCCACCGACGTGGTGACCGCCGCGACGGCCAACGCCACCGTCGACACGGCGAGGGCGCTGGTCGAGCTGCCGGCGATCGCCGCGGTGGCCGAGGCGGGCGGGCTGTCGATGGCGCAGCTGGTGCCGTTGACGATGATCGCCGAGCCCCAGACCGACGCCCGTTGGGCGAAGGAGGGGCCGGGGTGCTCACCCGCGGCGCTGGCGCAGGAGGCTCGCCGGCGCCGAGCGGTGCGGCGTGAGGAGGCCGAGGCGCAGCATCGCCGTCGGTCGTTCCGCCGGTGGAAGGACCGCAACGGCTTCGGCACCCGGGTCGCCGGGTTGTTGCCCGATGACGCCGCCCAGATCCTCTGGAACGAGATCGACCGCCGGGCCGAACAGGCCGGGCCGGATGAGACCGGTGTGTATGACCCGTATGCGTCTCGGTGCGCGGACGCGCTGCTCGAGCTGGCCTCGTGTTCGAGCGCCGAGGCGGGTCGACCGGAAGTGGTCGTCCATGTCCCGGTCGGGGTCGAGAAGGTGGCGCCGACCTTGGCGGACGGGACACCGGTGGCGATCGAGGTCATCCGCCGCCTGGCCTGTGACGCCACCGTGCGGCTGCTGGTCGAGAACCCCGACGGCACGGTGGCCGGCTACGGGCGGCGAAAGCGGATCGTGCCCGACAAGATGCGCCGTCGGCTCTGGCAACGCGACCGCGGCTGCGTGTTCCCGGGTTGTGGCCGAACCCGAGCGGTGCGGGCCCATCACATCGAGCACTGGATTCCCGACGAGGGGGAGACCGAGGAGGACAACTGCGTCCTGCTCTGTTGCCGCCATCACTCGCTGGTGCACGAGGGCGGCTGGAGCATCAGCGGCAACCCAACCGACGCAACCGTGCGGTTCCATCGACCATCGAGTGGGGCGGCGGTCCCGAACACGCCCCTGCCGGCTCGACCCGACCTGCTTCACCGCTACGGGCTCGACGCCGCCTGAGTCCCTACACCGGGACGGTGAGGGCGGCCGTCAGGCCGGTGCCGACGTCGCCGGTGACGGTGGGTGTCTCCTGGGTGGCGCCGTCGCTGAACACGTTGTCGGTGGCCAGCGACGTGCGGGCCAGGTTGGTCACGCTCTGCTCGTAGCCGGTGGTGGCGTAGACGAGCTTGCACGAGTCCTCAGGCAGGGCCAGCTGGGAGGTGGCCACCGAAGTGCCGGCCTTCGTCGCCTCGGCCAGGCTCGGGTAGACCTCGAAGTGGATGTGGGGCCACCGGCCCGAATAGGCGCCCGGGAAGATGCTGGCGAATGAGAGCTTCCCGCTGCCGTCGGCCTCCTGGACGCCCCGCAGGTAGTTCTCTTGGGTGACAGCGTCCGAGTAGATCGAGTAGTTGCCGTCCATGTCGCAGTGCCAGACGTAGACGGCGGCGCCGGCGTAGGGCGAACCGGCCTTGGTGAGAGCGAGCTCGATGGTGAGGCGCACGCCCTTGGCCACCGTCGACGACGAGCCGAAGCTCGAGGTGATGTCGCGCCGGACGACCCCGCTCTCGGTGAGGACGTTGGGCCCGTTGGAGCCATCGGCCGGGAACGGGCCGGCGGTCTCCTGGGGGATGGTGGCGCCGCTGGCCGTGGCTCCGGCCGTCGTCGAGGGGGACGACGTCGACGATGCCGACGCCGAGGTTGGGGAGTCCGACCCGGCGCAGCCCACCAGGGTGGCCAACCCGGCTCCGCCGAGCAGGAGCAACGCCCGTCGACGGTCGAACGACGGGAAGTCGTGGGAGTCGTTGTCCATGGACCCCATGGTCTGCGCGTTCGGTGAGAGATGGGAGAGCGCGCACGAAAAAATGCGCAAGACCGGCCGTCGTTCCTGCGAGTCTGCTCAGTCGGAAGTGGTCAATCGCTGCGCGGCGTCGGAGCGGGGTGCGCCGGCCATGTCCGGATGCAGCAGGGAGGCGAGCGCCTCGACGCCGTCGACCAGCCTGGGTCCGGGCCGCACGAACAGCCCGTCGGCGTCTACCGCCCACACCTCGACGCCGGCGAGGGCCGGTTGGTGGAGCAGGGCCCGACCCTGTTCGACGGCCCCCTCGAGGGAGTAGCCGCACGGCGTGAACACCACCACGTCGGGCGCGGCGTCGGCGATCTGCTCCCAGGTGACCCGCACCGAGTCCCGGCCAGGCTCGGCCAGGACCGGCTCGCCTCCGGCGGCCTCGATCATCCCCGGGATCCAGTGGCCGCCGTTGAACGGCGGGTCGCCCCACTCGAGGGCGAACACCCGCCGCCGAGGACGGCCGGCGACCGACGAACGCACCCGGTCGAGCCGTTGACGCAGCCCGCCGACCAGCTCCGAGGCCTCGGTGTCCCGCCCGGTGGCGCGGCCGACCCGGGCCACGCCGTCGAGCACATCGTCGAGGCTGGCCGGGTCGAGGGAGACCACCTCGGCCCGGCAGCCGATGGTGTCGAGGGCGGCCTGCACGTCGCCGGCCGGCACGGCGCACACGGCGCACAGGTCCTGGGTCAGGATCAGATCGGGAGCGAGCTCGGCGAGCGCCTCGTCGTCGAGGGTCTCGGTTGGCACCGAGCTCACCAGCGCGTCGATCTCGGCCGGCGTGGCGCCGGCCGGCAGCAACGAGCGGGAGACCCGGCGCTTGGTGCGGGCCGCGGGCGGCCAGTCGCACACGTGCGTGACTCCGACGAGGTCGTCCTCGAGTCCCAGGGCGTACACGATCTCGGTGGCCGAGGGCAGGAGCGAAACGATGCGCACCCGGCCATCCTGCCCGGTCAGCGGAAGGTGAGGGGCGCCACGTAGAGCCGGCGGGTCCCGCCGCACCCGTCGTTGGTGCAGCCCTTGTCCCACGCGTGGTAGCTCAGCCACCAGGCGCCCGACGGATCCTGGGCCACCGTGCCCCCACCCGGACCGGCGGCGTTGCCGTACGAGGTGAGGATGGGGTTCGGGGCCGGCGTGCACGGCCCGGCCGGTCCGGAACAGACCGCGTACCCGGTGGCGTAGCCGGCCGACTCCCAGTTGCCGCCGGTGAAGAAGAGGTAGTGGACGCCGCCGGCGATCACCATCTGCGGGTTGTCGACCGTGGTCATCCACGGGTACTTCTGGCTGTCCTTGGCCAGCACCTCACGGATCGGGCCCTCGAGGTTGACGCCGTCGCCCGTGAGCTGGACGGCCCACACCCGGCTCACGGCGGGGGAGGAGCCGTCGTTGTTCTTCCAGTGCAGCCAGGGCCGGCCGTCGGCGTCGAGGAACGGCTGGGGGTCGATCGAGCCGCCGAGGTTGGCCTGGCAGATGAGCGGCCCGCTCGACCGGTCGATGAACGGCCCGGTGGGCGAGGCCGCCGTGGCCACCGTGATGCAGTACTGGCCGGTCGACTTCTGCTGGGCGGCGTAGAACAGCACGTACTTCCCGGCGAACGCGAACACGCCCGGCGCCCACTGCGTGTCCGGCCGCTGCCACCCGGGGATCGGTCCGAGGGCGGTCGAGCCGTACGGCTTGCCGGTGGTCGTGTGCCAGCCGGTGCTCGGACTGGTCGAGGTCAGGACCCCGATGTTGTTCCCCCACGTGGTGCCGGTGGTGTAGGCGTACCAGGTGGTCCCGACCCGCAGGAGGTCGGGATCGGGGCCGGCGTCGTTCCACGCCGGCGCCGCGGTCGGGCTGACGGCCACCGTCTTGGCCGGCGTCCCGGCGGCCGGGCACTGGGTGCGGTCCTCGACACCCGACGCGAGGGCGCCGGCCCCGCCGAGCAGGATGATCCGGCCCGGCGCCAGGCGGTTGATCTCGGTGTTCACGGCGGCCGGGATGCAGTTGCCCCGCACCAGCAGGATCGGCGCGCCGGCGGTGGCCGCGGCCGGCCCGCCGGAGAGGGCGTCGGCGAAGGCGCTGCCGGTGGCCAGGTAGACCGCCGGCACCCCCGGCGAGGCGCTCTGGGCCGACAGGGTCGCGGCGGTGCCGTAGCGGTCGCCCCCGCCGGCGCGGACCACGTCGGGCGCGATGGCCCGGAGCTGCGATTCGACGGCGGCGTCGACGCTGGCCTGGCCACCGAGCACGACGATGCGCCGGGCGCCCGTGCGCCGGATCTCCTCCGCCGTCGACGACGGCAGCCCGTGGGCGGTGACGAGCAGGAGCGGCGCCCCGTCCTTGGCCGCGGCCGGCACGCCGGCCAGCGCGTCCGGGTAGCTGTCGCCGTTGGCCACGTAGACCGTGGCGGCGGTCGGGAAGGCGGCGCGGGACACGGCGGCGGCACTGGCCCAGCGCTCGGCTCCCGACACCCGAGTCACCGTCCCCGACGTGTAGCGCTGGAGCTCGGTCACCACCGAGTCGGGAATGGCGGCGGGTCCGCCGACCACCGTGATCTCGGCCGGTTGCAGCCGGGTGAGCTCATCGGCGATGACCGGCGGGATGCGACCGCCGTCGACCAGCAGCACCGGTCCACGCCGCTTGGCGGCGGCCGCCCCGGCGGCCAGGGCGTCGGGGAAGTTGCGGCCGGTCACCACGTAGGCGACGGGGACGCCGACGCCAAAAGTCGACTGCGAGACCACGGCGGCGGTGGCGTAGCGGTCGGACCCGGCGAGCCGGCTGGTGGTGGCGGCGCTCGCCGGTGGGGCACCGACGGCGAGCAGCACCGAGCCGGTCAGGCCGACCAGCAGGAGGATCCGGCCGACGAGGGAGCTGCGCGTTCTGCCCATGAAGGGAGGAACCGTACCGACACCCTGACCGGTTCCCTCGTCACTAGCGGTGGCGACAGGCCGCAGCCTCCGGCTAGGGGCGCAGCTCGCACCACACGGTCTTGCCTTCGTCGATGGGGTCCCAGCCCCACGCGTCGGCCATGGCCTCGAGCAGGTACATGCTCAGCTTGGGCTCGCCCGAACGGTCGGGGGCGGCCGGCATGGATGGCAGGTCGTCGGTGACCTCGACCCGGATCACGTCGCCGACCGACACCCGCACGCGGAAGTCGGCCCGGGCGTGGAGCACCGAGCTCGTGGCCAGCTCGCTGACCAGCAACGCGGCCTGGTCGATGTGGCCGTCGTCGCATCCCGCTCGCAGCAGCGTCTCGCTCACGAAGTGACGGGCCCGGGTCACGCTGGCCGGCTGACAGCCGAGCTCGATCTCCTCGGTGGCGATCACTGGGCTCGTTGGGCGGCGAAGAGGGCGGCGCGGGCCGACTCGGCGGTGTCCATGGGCGCCGACCGGGGGGTGTGGAGGGCGACGCCCACGTGGAGCCGGCGGTTCGGGTGCTCGACCGCCCACGTGTCGAGGATGCGGCGCACGATCAGTTCGACCGGGCCCTGGACGTCGCGGAGCACGACGACGAACCCCTCGTCCCCGGAGCGGGCCACCACGTCGCCGGGACGAATGGCGTTCCGCAGGTGCAGCCCGAGGTGCCCCTGGACCAGGTCGGCCGCCTCGTCGCCGTCCTGGCGCCGGATGGCGGCCACGCCGGCGACCTCGCTCACCACCACCGCGTCACCGATGTGCAGCGAGGCCATGGCGGTGGTGCCCAGGGCCCGGTCGCCCACGCCGGTGATCGGGTCGCGTCCGGCGGTGTCGACGATGGCGCCGTAGCGCTCGAGCGAGCTGCCGGCCGCCCACCCGAACAAGCTCAACAACGTCAGCGTGAACGGATCGAGCAGGCGCTGCGGGTGGGCGATGCTCGCAGCGCCCACCACCCCGGTGCTGCCGGTGAGCGGCACGATGAGGGGATCGCCGACCTGGAGCCGGCCGCCTCGCAGGATCCTCTCGAGGGCGGAGGACACGCCCAGCTCCGGATCGGCGGGCGCCGGGTGGATGCCGTGGTGGCCGAGCACCAGGAGGCGACCGGGGCCGGGCTGGAACAACGCCGTGCCGGTCCCGCCTGCCAGCTCGGTGGCGATGCGGCAGATCGTGCCGGCCAGGGCGTCGCGGTCGTCGATGTGGCTCAG
>JAOBWJ010000349.1 GCA_025463335.1 Acidimicrobiales bacterium | reverse complement strand
CTGCGAGCCCGAGAGGAGAATCGAACTCCTGACCTACGCATTACGAGTGCGTTGCTCTGCCGTCTGAGCTACCCGGGCGGGAGCGCATCAGCGTAGCGGGCCGCTCAGCCGCCGTTGCCACCGTTTGGCCGGGCCGACATGTTCAGGTCTCCCCATGAAGCTTTGGCCCCGTTGTGACCGACCTCGGCCAGCCGGTAGGTGGTGACGCCTCCGCTGAGCACGGCGAGCACGGCCACGACGGGCACCAGCCAGCGGGGCCCCACTGACCGGCGGTCGATCAGCACCAACGCCAGCACCAGCACCAGCAGCACCAGGGCCATCGGCCGGAGCGAGCTGGCCAGCTCGGTGTGGCGGTGGAGCACGGCGTTTCGCTCGACGTGGGGCTCGAGGGCCTCGCCGCTGCCGAGGGCGAGCTGGACACCGACGAGGGCGGCCACGGCCATCCCCACGACGACCCAGCCAAACCGGCGGCGCCAGGCCGGCACCACAGCAATGGCGAGGGTGCCGATGGCGACGAGCGGCAGCAGCACGATCGGGATGTGGACGAGGAGGGGGTGGGCGGGGAGGCCGAACAGCTTGGAGATCTCCATGGGCCGCGACCGTACGAACGCGGAGGTTAAGGGCCGGTAAGACCGCTACGCCGAATCAGCTCTCGCCGCGGAGGGACCTGCGCTCGGCCAGACGAGCGGCATACACGGCCGCCTCGGTGCGCCCCTGCATGCCCATCTTGGCGAGCATGTTCGACACGTAGTTCTTCACCGTCTTCTCGGCGAGGAACAACTCGGCCGCGATCTGGCGGTTGGTCATGCCCTCGGCCAGCAGGTTGAGGATCTTGCGCTCCTGGTCCGTGAGGTCGGCGAAGCGCTCGTCCTGCTCGGGGGCGTGACGGAGGCGCTCGAGCACCCGGGTCGTCAACGACGGGTCGAGCAGCGACTGGCCGGCCGCCACTCGCCGGATGCCCTCGACCAGCTCGGCGCCCCGCACCTGCTTGAGGACGTAGCCCGCGGCCCCCGCCATGATGGCGTCGAACAGGGCCTCGTCGTCGGCGTACGACGTGAGCATCAGGCACTGGATCTCCGGGTGGGCCGACCGCACGTCGCGGCACACCTCCACGCCGCTGCTCTCGGCCAGGCGCACGTCGAGCACGGCCACGTCGGGCCGGGTGGCGGGGATGCGGGCCAGGGCCTCCTCGGCGGTTGCCGCCTCACCCACCACCTCGAGGTCGTCCTCCGACTCGAGCAGCTCGCGCAGCCCCCGGCGGACGATCTCGTGGTCGTCGAGGAGGAAGACCCTGGTCACGCCCAACAGTGTGGCCGCGCCGGAGGCACCTAGCATCGCTCCATGGCGACCGAGCACGCAGGGGCACGGCAACTGCGACGCCTGCTCGACGCGGTGATGACCGTCGGGTCGGATCTGAGCCTGGCCGTGGTGCTCGAGCGCATCGCCGAGGCGGCCGGCGAACTGGTGGGTGCCCGTTACTGCGCCGTCGGCGTGCTCGACCCCACCCGCACCCACCTCTCGGAGTTCATCACCGTCGGCATCGACGACGAGGCCCGGGCCGCCATCGGCGAGCTGCCCAAGGGCCACGGGATCCTCGGACTGCTCATCCTCGAGCCCGAGCCCATCCGCCTGGCCGACCTCAAGGATCACCCCGACAGCTTCGGCTTCCCGCCAAACCACCCGTCGATGACGACCTTCCTCGGGGTGCCGATCTACGTGCGAGGCGAGGTGTTCGGCAACCTCTACCTGACCGAGAAGGAGGGCGGCGAGGCCTTCACCGACGTCGACGAGGAGCTGGCCATGGCCCTCGCCGCGGCCGCGGCCATCGCCATCGACAACGCCCGCCTCCACGCCGTGGCCCAGGAGCTCACCCTGCTCGAGGACCGCGAGCGCATCGCACGCGACCTGCACGACACGGTGATCCAGCGGCTCTTCGCCACCGGACTGGCCCTCCAGAGCATCCAGCGGCTGGCCGAACGACCCGAGGTCCAGGACCGCCTGCAACAGGCCGTCGACGACCTGGACGTGACCGTCCGCCAGATCCGCTCGGCCATCTTCGAGCTCGACACCCGCCGCATGCCGGGCCGCAGCCTGCGCCGCGAGGTCCTCGACGTGGCCTCCGAGTCGGCCCGGGCGCTCGGCTTCGAGCCCAACGTGCGGTTCGACGGACCCATCGACACCGCCGTCCCCGATCCGATCGCCGAGCACCTGCTGGCCGTCCTGCGGGAGGCGCTGGCCAACGTGGCCCGCCACGCCCGGGCGACGAGGACGGTGGTCGAGATCAGGGCTGGCGAGGCCCTCCTGCTCCAGGTCACCGATGACGGGCGGGGCGGTGCGGTGGGGGCCACGGCGCCCGGCCACGGCCTACGCAACATGGCCCAGCGGGCCGACTCCCTCGGTGGTGCCTGCGAGGTGGGCCCGGGCCCCGACGGCCGGGGCACGCTCGTGCGCTGGTCGGTGCCGCTCTAGGCCACCGACCCGACGGGGCCGACCCGACGCCCACTCATCAGGTCGAGTCCGATGGCGATGGGGCGGTCGCCGGCCGCCGGTGACCAGGACCGGAGCCGCAGCGTGGCGGCGAAGGCGGCGGCGGTGCCAAGCAGCTCGGTGGCCACACCCGTGACCACGACGCTCCAGTCCACGCCGCCCAGGTGGTCCATGCCATCGATCTCGAAGCACACCACGGCGTCGCGCAGGGCGGCGCCGAGCTTGTCGCCGGGCCCGCTCCACAGCACGACGCGGTCGAGGACGAGGTCGAGGACGTAGTTCACCGGGAGCACCACGGGGAGGGCGTCGACCGAGAGGCCGACCCGCCCGAGGGAGTGCCCGGCCAGGAGCGAGCGGCAGACCTCCGGGCTCAGGACCTGGAAGGTCGGGGATGCGGTGGCCATGGGTCGATCGTCGCCCGCCACCCGAGCACCACCAAGGGCACGACGGCACCCGGGCTCGGGACCAATGGCCCTACGAGCGGGACGGGTCGACGGCGGATGGTGAGGACGTAACCAAGAGAGCGAAGGGGCTCACCATGACCACCGCATCCACCATCGACCATTCCACCGAGTTCGCGTCGATCACCGCACGGATCCGGACCCCGCGCCAGACCCGCCGGGCAGTCGTCGAGGCCGTCATCGTCGTGGTCCTGGTCGTCGGCGGCGCCCTGCTGGCCTGGGGCGGCGGGTTCGCCAGCAACATGGTCCACGACCAGCTCGCCGACCAGCAGATCAGCTTCCCGGCCAAGGGCTCCCCCGCCCTCGACCCCAAGGTCTACCCCGGCCTCCAGCAGTACGCCGGCCAGGCCGTCGACAGCGGACCCAAGGCCAAGGCCTACGCCAACGAGTACATCAAGTCCCACCTGGCCGCCACCGCCGGCGGCAAGACCTACTCGCAGGTCAGCGAGGAGTCCCGGGCCAACCCGACCGACACAAAGCTCGCCGGCCAGGTCCAGACGCTGTTCCGGGGCGAGACCCTTCGCGGCCTCCTGCTCTACGCCTGGGGCTGGTCGGTCGTCGGCATGATCGCCACCATCGTCAGCTGGGTGGTCTTCGCCGCCGCCGCCGTGGTGCTGCTGGCCCTGCTCTACGGGCTGCGACGCCCCGAGCACGCCTGACCTCATCCTTCCATCGCACCAGCCGGCCGGCGCCCTCGGGCGCCGGCCGGTTTCGCGCCACGGCTCAGATCGGGTCGACCCCCTCCGACGAGTCAACGCGGGCACGGACGCTTGCGGAAGGAGTCGGCATGGCCATGAAGGCCGCCGGGGAGGACGACGGCCGACCGAACGTGATCAACCTGGCGCGCGCTCGCACGGCCCTCGAAGCCCGCCGTGCCATGTTCCGCTGGCCAGCCGATGGACCCCACCCCGAGCGGGTGGCAGCCGCCGCCCTCGAGGCCACGGCCGGCGACGCCGCGCTGGTGGCCATCGACGGCACCGTCCTCGCCGTCAATCGGCGCTGGCTGCTGGGCACGCCGGCGTGTGTTCCCGGGCACGACTTCTTCTCGTCCTGGCGGCTGGACGAGCTCGACCCACGCGATGCCGCCCAACTCATCACCGGCGTGCGGGCTGCCCTCAGCAGCGTCGACGGCTACGAGCACGACTGCGAGCTCGACGGTCAGGTCGTCACGGTGACGGCCACGTCGCTGGGCGGGGCCGTCGGCGGGGCCGTCCTGACCGTGACCGAGCGAACCGGACGCCACGGCACCAATGCCTCGGGACGCGACCCCCTCACCGGGCTGGCCAACCGGAGCCGGTTCGTCGACCGGCTCACCCGACTGCTGCGATCCGACGACGGCTGCACGATCGCCGTGCTGGTCGTGAACCTGCACGACTTCAAGGTGGTGAACCAGGCCTACGGCCATGCGCTGGGCGACCAGCTGCTCGTGGAGGTCGGACGCCGCATCACCAGTGCGACCGGCGAGGACGACCTGGTCGCCCACCTCGGCGGCGACGAGTTCGCCGTGCTGACCCAATCGGCGCCCGGCATCGGCGGCACCGCCCGGCTGGCCATGACCGTGGCCGACCGCCTGGCCGAGCCGTTCCAGGCCGGTACCCGTCAGGTGCACCTCACCGCGAGCGTCGGCTGCCGAGTCGCCGAGCGGGCGCTGCACGAGTCGGGCATCGAGGTCCTCCGCGATGCCGTGGCCGCCATGCGCGACGCCCGCCACGCCCAGACGACCGGCGTGGCCTTCTTCACCGATGACACCAGGGAGCGCGTGCTCCGGCGGATGGCGTTGGAGAACGACCTGCGCCTCGCCGTCGAGCACGGCAGCCTGGCCCTGGCGTTCCAGCCCCAGGTCGATCTGCGGACCGGCGCGGTCCACGGTGTCGAGGCCCTCCTCCGCTGGCACCACGACCACTACGGCCCCGTGCCGCCCACCGAGTTCATCCCCATCGCCGAGGCCATCGGGCTCATCCAGCCCCTGGGTGAGTGGGTCCTCACCGAGGCGTGCCGCGAGTTCAGCCAGTGGAAGGGCTCACCCGGCGCCCCGGCGTTCGTGACCGTGAACCTCTCGCCGCTGCAGCTGACCGACGGCGGGCTCGTCCCGTTCGTGCGCGAGGTACTGGCAGCCAACGGCCTCACACCGGCCGAGCTCTGCCTGGAGCTGACCGAGGGCGCGCTGATGTCGAGCCCGGACGAGGGCATCGACGCCCTGCGCGCCTTGCGGGACATGGGCGCGTCGATCGCCCTCGACGACTTCGGTACCGGCTACTCGTCGCTCGGGATGCTCAAGGCGCTGCCGGTCGACGTCCTCAAGCTCGACCGCGCCTTCGTGGTCGGCCTGGGCGCCAGCGAGCAGGACCGAGCCGTCGTCGCCGCCATCATGGCGCTGGCCGGCGCCCTGGGGCTGCAGACGGTGGCCGAGGGCGTGGAGAAGTCCGAGCAGGCCGAGTGCCTGCTCACCCTGGGCTGCACCGTGGTGCAGGGCTGGCTCTACGCGCCCGCCGTGCCCAGCGATGAGTTCCTGACGTTGTGCAACGCCGGCTTCTCGCCGGTCGCAACGTCTCAGATCCCCCGACGACGGGTCGACCAGGCCCTCGATGGATACCCGGCAGGAGGCCCACGCGCATGAATGAGTTGGACGAGGTCGTCAGCGAGTTCGTGGTCGAGAGCTATGAGAACCTCGACCAGCTCGATCGCGATTTGTTGGCGCTCGAGGACGACCCCGACAACCGGGCCGTGCTTGGGAGCGTGTTCCGCACGATCCACACCGTGAAGGGCACCTGCGGGTTCCTGGGCTACGGCAAGCTCGAGGCGATCGCCCACGTGGGCGAGAACCTCCTCTCGAAGCTCCGCGATGGCGCCCTGCGCCTCACGCCCGAGATGGCCGACGCCCTGTTGGCCCTGTCGGACGCAGTGCGGGCCATCCTCGGGGAGATCGAGCGCAAGGGCGCCGAGGGCGACGTGGACTACACGCAGCTCAAGGAGACCCTCGCCCGTCTCAACGACGGCACGGAGGCGTTCGAGAGTGCGGCGCCCGAAACGGACACGCCCGTCGAGACGCCCGTCGAGACGCCCGTCGAGACGCCCCGCCTGGGCGAGATGCTGGTGGCCGAGAACATGGCCACGGAAGACCAGGTCACCGAGGCCGTGTCCCGGCAGTTGCTGGGCGACGAGCGCAAGATCGGCCAGATCCTCGTCGAGGAGTCCGGCATGCCGGCCACCACCGTCGCCGCCGCGCTGGAGAAGCAGCACGAGGGCCGCGGCAGTGTGGCCGACTCGTCGGTCCGCGTCGATGTCCGCCTCCTCGACAACCTGATGACGCTGGTGGGCGAGCTCGTGCTGGCCCGCAACCAAGTCGTGCAGCTCGTCTCGGACCAGGACGACGCCACGCTCCTCGCCACGTCGCAGCGTCTGTCGCTCATCACCACGGAGCTGCAGGAGAGCGCCATGAAGACGCGCATGCAGCCGATCGGCAACGTGTGGTCGAAGTTCCCGCGCATCATCCGGGACCTGGCCAGCGTGTGCGAAAAGTCGGTGCGCGTCGAGATGGAGGGCGAGGAGACCGAGCTCGACAAGACGATCATCGAGTCGATCAAGGACCCGCTGACCCACCTCGTCCGCAACTCGGTCGACCACGGCATCGAGCCCCGCGAGGTGCGGACCTCGATGGGCAAGTCGCCCGAGGGTCGCCTGCTGCTCCGTGCCTTCCACGAGGGCGGCCAGGTCATCATCGAGATCTCCGACGACGGCGCCGGCCTCAGCCCGGAGAAGATCCGGGCCAAGGCCGTCGAGCGAGGCATGCTCACCACCGAGGCGGCCGCCCGCCTGGGTGAGCGCGACCTTGCCCAGCTCATCTTCGAGCCCGGCTTCTCCACCGCCGACAAGATCACCAACGTGTCCGGCCGCGGCGTCGGCATGGACGTGGTGCGCACGAACATCGAGCGCATCGGCGGCACCGTCGACGTCAGCAGCGCTCCGGGTGAGGGCACCACGTTCCGCATCAAGATCCCGCTGACACTGGCCATCATCCCGGCCCTGATCGTCACCGCCGGGCCCGAGCGCTTCGCCATCCCGCAGATCAGCCTGCTCGAGCTGGTGCGCCTCGACGGCGCCGAGGCCCGAGCCGCCATCGAGCACCTGCACGGCACGCCGGTGTACCGCCTCCGAGGCAACCTGCTCCCGCTGGTGCACCTGCACGAGCAGCTCGAGCTCGAGCGGCTCAAGGACGACGACGTCATCAACATCGTCGTGCTCCGGGCCGACGACCGGTCCTTCGGCCTCGTCGTCGAGGGCGTGAGCGACAGCGCCGAGATCGTGGTCAAGCCGCTCGGCAACCACTTCAAGGGCCTGTCGACCTTCGCCGGCGCCACGATCCTGGGTGACGGCCGGGTGGCCCTCATCCTCGACGTTATGGGCCTGGCCCAGCAGTCGAACGTCATCTCCGAGACCCGCGACCGGTCGCTCTCGGATCTGTCCGACCGAGCCGAGACGGAGGCGTCCAACACGACCACCGCCCTGCTCTTCCGGACCCCGGACGACGGCCGCATGGCGCTGCCCCTCGCCCTCGTGGACCGCCTCGAAGAGGTTGCCCTGTCCTCCATCGAGCGGACGGGCGAGAGCGAGGTCGTGCAATACCGCGGCGACATCCTCCCGCTGCTGCGTCTGTCGACGGTGCTCCCCGAACGCCGCCTGGTCGCCCGCCACGAGGGCGAGGACACCACGCCCGACATGCTCCAAGTCGTCGTCGTCCGCCACGGCGACCGCCGTGTCGGCCTGATCGTCGACCAGATCCTCGACATCGTCGACCAGCCCAACGACCTCGAGCCGGCCGGGCGGGCCGGTGTGGCCGGGACGGTCGTCATCGGCGACCGGGTGACCGAGGTGATCGACCTGCCGGCGGTGCTCCTGCTCGCCGGCCTGACCGAGCGGTCCCTCGAGACCGCGGGAGTGTGACCCATGGCTGAGCGCCAGTTCTGCACGTTCTTCGTCGACGGCCACTACGTGGGCATCGACGTGGTCGAGGTCCAGGAGGTCATCCGCTACCAGGAGATGACCCACGTGCCCCTCGCCTCGCCCGAGATCAGCGGGCTCATCAACCTGCGGGGCCAGATCGTCACGGCGCTCGACCTCCGTCGCCGGTTCGGCATGCCCGACCGTCCCGAGGGTCAGCTCCCGATGAACGTCGTGGTTCGCACCGCTGAGGGCTCGGTGAGCCTGCTGGTGGACGAGATCGGCGACGTCCTCGACGTCGACGACCGCACCTTCGAGCGCCCGCCGGAGACCCTCGACCCGGCGACCCGTCGCCTGGTCAAGGGCGCCTACAAGCTCGACGGCAAGTTGCTCTTGGTCCTCGAGACCGAGCGGGCCGTGGGCCTGGCGGCGTGAAGACCGTGGGGGGCATGAGGCGGGTCCGCAGCGTGCGGACCAAGATCCTGGCGGCGCTGTTGGCGATGGCGGCCGTGGTCGCCCTGGTCGGTGGCGTGGCCGCCAACCGGATGACGTCGATGAACCGCAACGCCGACCACATCTACACCGACGGGCTGCTGCCGCTGAACGACGTGGCTTCGATGACGGAGCACTTCGACCGGCTCCGCCTCTACCTGGCGCTCGGCGCCATCGCCAACACCAACTCGGAGCGCGAGGTCTCGGTCGCCAAGTCGAACGAGTCCCTGACCGCGCTGCAGGCGACGATGGCCCACTACCGCAAGTCGGAAACGTCGGCCACTGCGGGGCTGCTGGACCACTGGGACCTGCGATGGAAGAAGCTGGAGGACCTGTACCTGCCGATCATGCGGGAGGCCTCGGCCGCGGGCAACGCCCCGCAGTTCGAGCTGGCCCGGGTGGCGGCCCAGCCGGTGGTCGACGACCTCACCGCCGACCTCCAGTCGATCACCGACATCGAGACCAAGGGCGCCGCCCAGGCGCACGACGCCTTCGACCGCGACAACTCCAGCGCTCAGAGGATCCTGTTGTTGGCGATCGTCCTGGCCATCCTGGCCGCCGTGGCCATCGGCCTGACCCTCTCCCGAGCCATCGCCAACCCGCTGCGGAAGGCGGTCGAGGTCCTGAGGCGCACTGCGGACGGTGACCTGACCGCCCGTCTGGACGTCGACCTCAGCGACGAGGTCGGTCAGCTGGCCGAAGCCGTGAACCAGATGGTCGAGCGCACCAGCAACGCCCTCCGGTCCATCGCCGAGAACGCCACCTCGTTGGCGTCGAGCTCGGAGGAGCTGTCGGCCACGTCGCATCAGCTCGGGGCCACGGCCGAGGAGACCTCGGCCCAGTCGGGCGCCGCTTCGGCCGCCGCCGAAGAGGTGTCGGCCAACGTCAACACGGTGGCGTCAGCGGCCGAGGAGATGTCGTCGTCGATCCGCGAGATCGCGGGTTCGGCCAACGAGGCCGCTCGAGTCGCCACCACCGCCGTCTCGGTCGCCGAGTCGGCCAACCTCACGGTGGCCAAGCTCGGCGACAGCTCGGTGGAGGTCGGCGCGGTCATCAAGGTCATCACCTCGATCGCCGAGCAGACCAACCTCCTCGCCCTCAACGCCACCATCGAGGCCGCCCGCGCCGGCGAGGCCGGCAAGGGCTTCGCCGTCGTGGCCAACGAGGTCAAGGAGCTCGCCAAGCAGACCGCCCAAGCCACCGACGAGATCGCCGGGAAGGTCAACGCCATCCAGGGCGACGCTCGGGCGGCCACCGAGGCCATCGGCGAGATCACCGCGGTGATCGCCCAGATCAACGACATCCAGACCACTATCGCCTCGGCGGTGGAGGAGCAGACAGCCACCACCAACGAGATCGGCCGCAACGTCGGCGAAGCCGCCCGCGGCGCCTCCGAGATCGCCGGCAACGTGTCGAGCGTGGCAGCCGCGGCGGCCGAAGCGGCCCAGGGCGCGAGCAACACGCTGGCCGCTGCTGGAGAGCTGGCCCGCATGGCCGAGGAGCTCAGCCGCCTGGTCGGGCAGTTCGACCTGGCCCCGGTGACCACCTACGAACCGGTGCCCACGCCCCAGCCCGAGCCCGAGCTGGAACCGGCCGAGGAGCCCGTCACCGTCTGACGGGACCGGCACGCAAACGACGACGGGGTGGCTCCGGCCACCCCTTCGTCGCGCCTGGGGTCTGAGTCGCTCAGATCACTGGGGGAACCGCCGACCAGCACCTGGACGCGGCACCCGGGCCGCGCGAACCCGCAGGAGCGCATCGTGCGTCTTTCCCTCAACAAGAGCGTCAGGACCAAGATCCTTGGCGCCTTCGCCCTCGTCTCCCTGATTGCCGTCGTCGTCGGCGCCCTCACGGTGACCCGCGTGAACGACCTGGCCGACACGTCCGACAGGATCCAGAGCGAGAACGTGACTCCGCTCGCCCTGATCGGCGAGCTCCACGCCGCCATCTGGCACTCGACCGCTGACGGGACCAGCAACGCGCTGGCGCCGTCCGCCGAGTCGCAGGCCAACTCCGACGCCGACAAGGTCGTCATCGACAACCTCATCAAGGAGATCGACGGGCTCCCGGCGATGACAACCGATGCCGCGTGGAAGACCTGGCACGACCTGTACGACGTCAACCAGGCCGCCGGCCTGAAGCTGGGCAACGAGATCGCCGACGGCGGCATCGCCAACATGAAGGCGGAGACGCTCAAGGCCTACACCGAGAGCCAGACCACCATGCTGGCCGGCATCCAGAAGCTGGCCACCCACGCCCGGACGGAGGCCTCCGCCCGCTCGAAGAGCATCGGCGACTCGGCCCGATCGACCAGCACCCTCGTGCTGGCCCTCGTGGTCCTCCTCGTCGGCGCGGCCCTGGTCCTGGGCTGGTTCCTCGCCCGAGCCATCGTGGGCTCGCTGCGCAAGACCGTCGACGTGCTCGACCGGGTCGCCGACGGCGACCTGAGCCGGCGCCTCGAGGTCACCTCGCAGGACGAGGTCGGCCAGGCCGGCCTCGCCGTCAACCGCATGCTCGACCGCACGTCCGCCGCCATGCGGGCCATCGGCACCAACGCCGCCGCCCTTGCCGGCAGCTCCGAGCAGCTTTCCGGCGTGTCGCAGCAGATGGGCGCTTCGGCCGAAGAGACCTCGGCCCAGTCGGGCGCCGCCTCGGCGGCCGCCGAGCAAGTGTCGGCCAACGTCAACACGGTGGCCGCCGCCGCCGAGGAGATGTCGTCGTCGATCCGCGAGATCGCCGGGTCGGCCAACGAGGCCGCCCGCGTCGCCACCACCGCGGTGACCGTGGCCGAGTCGACCAACGCCACCGTGGCCAAGCTCGGAGACAGCTCGGCCGAGGTCGGCGAGGTCATCAAGGTCATCACCTCCATCGCCGAGCAGACCAACCTCCTCGCCCTGAACGCCACCATCGAGGCCGCCCGCGCCGGCGAAGCCGGCAAGGGCTTCGCCGTCGTGGCCAACGAGGTCAAGGAGCTGGCCAAGCAGACCGCCCA
>JAOBWJ010000339.1 GCA_025463335.1 Acidimicrobiales bacterium | reverse complement strand
CACCGGAGCCGGCGTGGGAGGTGACCAGCTCGACACGGGCCGGGTCGGCCGAGAAAGGCCGGCTGCCCCACTGTCCCGTACGGCCACGCTCGGCCAGCC
This sequence comes from Acidimicrobiales bacterium, assembly GCA_025463335.1. Classification (GTDB taxonomy): domain Bacteria; phylum Actinomycetota; class Acidimicrobiia; order Acidimicrobiales; family CADCSY01; genus RYN-34. Next base: position 3,548 of record JAOBWJ010000339.1, on the reverse strand, counting down.
ACGCCACGGCGCTGTCGTACATCGCCAGAACCGCCGGGACATCGCCGGCGTCGCCTACACGGATCTTCACGCCACGGATCCTAGGGGGATGCGCGCGGCAGCGGGGAGTCCTCGTTCGGGGAGCCCCCGCCTGTCATCGTGAGCGCCTTCCCGGCCGGTGACGGCCGCGAAGCGTTGTCGCCCGCCTCGCCCCGCTCCATCGTCTTGCCGAAGGTCTCAACTCCGGTCACCACCGCGGTGAACCCTTCGCCCAGCCCCACGACTTCGACGGTGTCCCCGACCTCGACCGAGCCGCGCTCGATCGCGCCGGTTACCACCGTGCCGCGCCGGTGACGGTCAGCACGTTCTCCACCGGAAGCAGGAACGGCGCGTCGACGTAGCGGACCGGCACCGGTATGTGGTCGTCGACCGCCCGCAGCAGCGCCTCGATGGACGCCACCCACGTGGGGTCGCCCTCTAGGGCCCGGAGCCCGGACACCCTCACCATGGGCACGTCGTGGCAACAAGCAGAGCGCGGACACGGCACGTCGGGTCAAGCGGAAGTTCCGCGAGATGGCCGAGGAGGGTAGGCCCCTGGGGACGTGGCGGCCGTTTGGCTGGTAGGAGGACAAGAAGACCCTCGACCCCATCGAGGCGGATCTGATCCGCGATGCCGTGAAGAAGATCCTGGCTGACGTGCGAGTAGGCGGGATCGTGGCGGACTGGCTGGACCGGGGGGTCGTGACACCTCGGGGCAACCCCTGGCAGTGGACGAACCTGATGGGGATGCTGCGCAACCCCGACTGTGCGGTTACCGCAGCCGGATGACGCGGCAGCTCAGCGACAAGGGCACCGTCATTTACGAGTACGAGATCGTCACAAGGCCGGACGGCACCGAGGTCTTGGGGCAGTGGGAAAAGGTCATCGACCGCGAGGAGTGGGACAGGCTCATCGAGAAGATCGGCACTATGCCAAGCCGACAGGGGTCCAGGGGTCGACGGGCGCCAGGAAGTACCTCCTGAGCGGGCTCGTGAGATGCGGCGCGTGCGAGGCCCACAAGAAGATGACTGGGAACAAGTCCCAGTGGAACGGCGACAAGGGCAACTTTTACTACTCCTGCCCAGGCAAGGAGCAGGGCGGGTGCGGGGGCAACGGTCGCTTGGGTCCCCCACTCGACGACCTGATCCGCGACCTCGTGTTCATGGTGAACGACCAGCGGATGGTCGAGGGGGTGGTCGAGGAGCCCGCCGACCAGGCCGAGACTGCCGGAAAATCCTGCACGGCCCTGCACTCTCGTCGACCGGCGCCGAAAATCGGGCCAACCGCGGAGTGCCCTGGACGTCCTCCACGGATCCATACCGCGAGGCCTCCGCCAGCTACCCCGGATCGGATTTTCCTGCCGCCGGTCCCCTCGCCGAGGGCGGATTTTTCGCCGCTCGACTGCGTTTCTGCAGGTCAAAAATCTGGAGCCCCTTCGCCGGCGAGGGGGCGGAAAATCGGCGACGGTCGGGCCCGCCTCCTCCATCACCATCACCAGCAACGTCTCCGGATCCCGTGGCGTCTTCTGCCCGCAGGCCTCCGGCTCCCGGCGGCCGAGCGCCGTCTACGGCAGGCGGCCGATGGTGGCCGCGTCGTTCAGCTCCCGGCCGTCGGCTCCTGGCCCTCGTGGTACTGGCCCTCGGCCGACCCCCGCAGTAGGCCGGAAATCAGTCAGCGCGAGGCTGTTCTGAAACCTCTCCGAACGCCCATCTGTCGCCGTTCGAACACCCCTCCGGACCGATGACGGCACTCCATTGGCCGCGTCGAAGGTGAATCGTCCCGTCCGGGGCGACCCGGGCGAGGGCGCCGTGTAGTGGGAGCTGGCCATGCTGTAGCCAGTAGTCCCGCACTTCGTCCAGGAGGTCCCACAGGCGGCGTGGGCCGCTCTGGTGAACCACGGGCAGCGCGTGCCCGGTCTGCTCCACGCGCGCCCATGAGCCATCGCTGTGGGCCATGATCGCGGTTCGGGTGTCGCCGTCCTTTTCGTAGAAGTGCTCGATGTCGGGTGCGGCCAGCTCAAGCATGGAGCGCACCTCCCACGACTCGATCACGTCCAGCACCGGGAACCGGCCCAAGCCGACGTCCTCGCCGTCCTCGATGCGGGCCCGCGCCAGCATGGCCTGGTCGCGGGGCGGGTAGTCGGCGCCGGCACGAGTGCGCATGAACATGGCCCAGTCCCGTTCGACCCGACCGACCGCACTGCCGTCCTGGGTCTTCGTGGCGGTGAGGATGATGGACGTGTTCGTGATGGTCGTCGCGAGCCGCCCACCGGCCGGAAGCGCCTGCAGCCAGGAGGCCGGGACCGGCCGCACCGACACCATGGCCACGATCCGATCCACCTTTCCGGGCAGGGGACCGGTGGCGTCACCGGTCACCATGAACGGCTCGTGGCCGATCTCGGCCAGTCGTTCACCAGCCGCCTTGACGAGGTAGGCGTCCACGTCGATCGACGTGACCCGATCGGCGCCGAGACGGGCGCACAGCAGCGCCGTGCCGTACCCGGAGCCGGTCCCCACGTCCAGGACGGTGGAGGTGTCCTCGATGGCCGCGTGCTCCAGCATCTGCACGACCAGGTGGGGCAGCGTGGACGACGATGTCGGCTTGCCTACCGGCCGGTCCTCCGGTGCGGCGTGGTCGGCGTGCAACGTGCCGACCTGAGTGACGAGGCTGCGGTTGCTATAGGCGGCGGCCGTCCAGGCCTCCGCGTCGGTGGGCCCGTCCTGCAGCGTCCACGCCCCGCTGCCGGTGGCTTTCCACCAGCGGGGCACGAACGGGTGCCGGGGCGTGCCCGCGATAGGGGCCCGCCATGGTGATCCGGGACGGGCGACGCGGTCGGCGAGCGCGGAGGCGTGCGGGGTCCATTCCATGGTTAGGAGTTTGCTCCCGCCGTACTGGCCGCCGCCACCGTGCTGCGGCGGGGGATGGTGACCGGCAGTAGCACCGGCGGCGGGGCGGGGCTTTCCGCAGGCGAACAGTCGTTGCCATCGCTGTCCGGGTTGCAGGCGCGGATCGTCCCCCCGCCGTCCCGGGCCACGGGCGGGGAGATGGTCTCGGCCGGGGAGCAGTCGTTGCCGTCGCTGTCGGGATTGCACGCCGTCACGCTCGCCCGTCGCGGCACCTGGGCGAGTAGGTTCCGCCACGCGGCGCCGGCGAAGATGTCAGCCAGTGACGTCCGGCGGACATTGCCCGCCGATGGCAGGAACCGCGACAGCACGCACATGCGGACCTCTCCGTCGCAGGAGACGGCGGCGCGGCCGTCACCGCACCGGCCGCACAGCTCTCCCACGTTCGGCGCCATGCCCGCCGACGCGGTGCTGCGACCGACACCACGCACCCGGTCGACGCGGATCCGGGTGACGCCGAGCTGCTCCAGCTCGGCGCGGGCCTGCTCGGCGCGCTGCCCGCCGCCGAGGTCGATGATCCCGACCCGGAGTGGGATCTGGCGGGCGAGCGCCTCGACGATCGCGGCCCGGGTGCGGGCATGGCTACCGGACCGCTGGGTGAGCCGGTCGTGCTCGCCCGAGTCGTCG
>JAOBWJ010000329.1 GCA_025463335.1 Acidimicrobiales bacterium | reverse complement strand
CGATGGGATGGAGCGTCTTCAGGTACTCGTCGATGGCCGGGTCCTGGCGCACGGCCTCGTCGACCATCGGTGTGCGGGCCGTGCCCGGGCAGATGGCGTTGACCCGCACGCCCTTGGCGCCGTAGTCCAGCGCGGCCACCTTGGTGAGGCCGATGACGCCGTGCTTCGACGCCGTGTACGCCGCCTGGTTCGGGTAGCCGACCAGGCCGACGCCCGAGGCGGTGTTCACGATGGCGCCGCCGCCCCGCTCGAGCATGCGGGGGATCTCGGCCTTGAGGCAGTGGTAGACGCCGGTGAGCATCACCGCCAGCGTGCGGTCCCACCAGTCGTCGGGGTAGTCGGCCAGCGGCACCATCGGGGCGGCGATCCCGGCGTTGTTGTGGGCGCAGTCGAGGCCGCCGTAGGAGTCGACGGCGTGCTGAACCATGGCGTACACGTCGGCCTTTTCGGCCACGTCGGTGCGCACGAAGCTGGCCTGGCCGCCCTTGCCCTCGATGAGCTCGACGGTCTCACGTCCGCCGGCCTCGTCGATGTCGGCCACGACCACGCTCGCCCCCTCCCGGGCGAAGAGCTGGGCCGAGGCCCGTCCAATGCCGGCCGCCGCGCCAGTGACGACGGCGACCTTCCCCTCCAAGGCTCCCATGCCCGTCACCGTACGGCGTGCTCATGGATCGTTTCAGGGGGAACCTCAGTACCTTTCGCCGTGACAAGGTTGGCCGCATGCCGTATGACGTCGTGATCCGCGACGGGACCGTCGTCGACGGCTCGGGCCTCGGCAGCTTCCGCGCCGACGTCGGCATCCTCGGCGACCGCATCGCGTTCGTGGGTCGGATCAGGGAGAAGGGCGTCAGCGAGATCGACGCCGACGGCCACGCGGTCACGCCCGGCTTCGTCGACGGCCACACCCACATGGACGCCCAGGTCTTCTGGGACGCGTCGGGCGCCAACTCGTGCTGGCACGGCGTGACCTCCGCCGTCATGGGCAACTGCGGCTTCACCCTGGCGCCGGTCAAGCCCGAGGAGCGGGCCCTCGTCGTCCGCAACCTCGAGCGGGCCGAGGACATCGACCCCACGGCGCTGGCCCTCGGCATCGACTGGAACTTCGAGACGTTCCCCGAGTACCTCGACGCCGTCGATCGCCTGCCCAAGGGCATCAACTTCGCCGCCAACGTCGGCCATTCCGCCCTGCGCACGTGGGCCATGGGGGAACGGGCCTTCACCGAGGAGGCCACCGACGACGACCTCGCCCTCATGAAGGGCCAGCTCGAGGCGTCGATCCGGGCCGGGGCCATCGGGTTCTCGACCTCCCGGTCGGAGCACCACGAGACCTCGGACAACCGTCCCGTCGCCTCCCGCCTGGCGTCATGGGACGAGGTGGTGCAGCTCGTCAACGTGATGGGCGACCTCGGCGCCGGCATCTTCGAGGGCGCCGACGGCGGCATGTCGGCCACCGACCCCGACGCCCGCGAGCTGTCGCTGGGCCGGATGATGGCGTTGGCCGCCGAGAGCCAGGTGCCGATGACGTTCGGCCTGGTCGCCACCCGCGAGGCCGGCCACCTGCTCGACTTCCTCGACGACGCCGCAGCCGTGGGCGGACGGGTCATCGCCCAGACGCACTGCCGGGGCATCTCGGTGCTGCTGTCGCTGAAGACGAGGCTGCCGTTCGACCTCATCCCGGCCTGGGGCGAGCTCCGGTCGAAGCCGGTCGAGGAGCAGTTGGCCATCCTCCGCAACCCCGACACCCGGCAGCACTTCGTCGACGCCGCCATCAACGCCGACTACGGCCAGTGGACCGGCGTCGGCGCCCAGGCCCGGCCGCCGGACTTCGAGGGCATCCGGGTCTACGTGAACGGCCTGCCGCCCAACCCGTCAGTGGCCGACGTGGCCCGCCAGCGCGGCATCCACCCGGCCGAGGTCATGATCGACCTCTGCGTCGAGTCCGACGGCGACCAGCTGTTCATCCAGCCCAGCCGCTACCCGCAGGACGAGGAGATGCTGCTCCGCGCGCTTCGCCACCCGCGAGCGGTCATGACGTTCTCCGACTCGGGTGCGCACCTCTCGCAGATCTCCGACTCGTCGATCCACACCCACCTGCTCGGGCACTGGGTGCGCGACCGGCAGGAGTTCACGCTGGAGGAGGCGGTGAAGATGATCACGCTCGCGCCGGCGCTGGCCTGGGGCTTCACCGACCGCGGCCTGCTCCGCGAGGGCATGGCCGCCGACATCAACATCTTCGATCCGGCCACCGTCGGCCCGGCGGTGCCCGAGCTGGTCAACGACCTGCCCGGCGGCGGCCGGCGGCTCGAGCAGCGCTCGCACGGCTTCCTCGCCACGCTGGTCGGTGGTCAGGTCACCGTCGACCACGGCAGGCCGACGGGCAACACCCCCGGCCGGCTCCTCCGCAACCGCGTCGCCTGAGTCGGTCAGCCGCCGGTGGTCGTGGTGGACGGCGCCGTGGTGGACGGCGCCGTGGTGGAGGGGGCCGTGGTGGAGGCGGTCGGGAGCGTCGATGAGGTCGTCGAGGTGGTCGGGATGCCGGTCGATCTCGGGGTGATGTCCTTGCTGCCGCAGCCGGCGGCGACGAGGACCAACAGGACGGCAGCGAGTCGCTTCATCGCCCCCCGAGCGTAGGGGACGATTCGGACAGCCCTCGCCCGGGCGTAACGCTGCTCTGCTCGCTCAAAGCACCGCGGTGGGGTTGACCGGGCAGCCGGTCCCGCGCTCGATGCGGAGTGGCGACATGGTGAAGAGGAACTCCCACCGGCCGGCTTCGGCGCACGCCGCACTCAGCGCCGACAGCGCCATGTTGTCGATGAGGTGCAGGCCCATGCCGGTGATGCCGATCTGATGCACCGGGAACGGCCAGTCGGGCGTGCCCACGAACGGCATGGGGTCGGAGATGCCGTCGCTGCCCAACACGGCGATCTCCCGCTCCTGCAGCCAGGGCAGGCACTGGGCGTGCAGCCCGGAGAACCCGTCGAAGCCACCCTTGGCCGCGCGTCGGGCGTCGCGGCCCCACGCCACGAGCAGGATGTCGCCGCTGCCGACCCGCACGCCCTGGGCCGCCTCGGCGGCTTCCAGCTCGGCCACGGTGACGACCTGGCCGCTGTCGAAGAACTCGACGCCCACGGCCCGAGGCACGTCGAGCAGCACACCCCGGCCTACCACGCCATCGGCCATGGACATGATCGTGTTGGCCCGGGCCCCGTCGCTGCGCACCTCCGACGCCGGCCGGCCGCCGAACATCTCGCCCCGCACGAACATGTGCGAGAGGGCATCGACATGGGTGGTGTAGAGGCCGTGGACGTCGAGCCCGACGTAGTCACGGGCCGCTTCGTAGCCGGGGATGCCGTTGGAGTCGCGGGCGTCGCCCGACGCCAGCATGTGGTGATGCGCCGGGTGCGGGTTCTCGGGCGACGGCTCGGTGCCGAGGTTGTGAGCCAGGCTGATCGACCGACCCGAGCGCACCAGCCCGGCCGCCGCCGCCCGCCGCTCGTCGGTGAGGTGGTTGAGCGCACCTCGCTGGTCGTCGGGACCCCAGCGGCCCCAGTTCTTCAGCTGCTCGTAGAGGGCGTCGAGCTCCTCTTTGGTCGGGACGTCGAACTCACGGGCCATGGTGAGGCCGCATCATGGCATCCGCACCTCGAGGCTGCTCAGAGGTGCGACTGGCCCCCGTCGACCATCAGCGTGTGCCCGGTCGTGTAGGCAGCGGCGTCGCTGGCCAGGAACACGGCGGCGGCACCCACGTCGTGCTCGCAGTCGCCGATGCGGCCCATGCTGGTGTGGGAGACGGCGAGGTCGGCCATGCCCGGGTTGTCGTCCGACCACTTGGCCCAGCTCGGCGAGTTGGCGTACGGGCAGATGGCGTTGGCCGTGATCCCGTGCTTGCCCCACTCCCGAGAGGCCACCCGGGTGATGGCTCGCACGCCTTCCTTCACGGGGGCGTAGACGCCGTAGCCGGCTGAGCCGTTGATGCCGGCGCTGGAGCCGAAGTTGATGATGCGACCGTGCCCGCTGTCACGCAGATGCGGGAACGCGACCTGCATGAAGGCGGTCACGCCGATCAGCCCGCTGTGGAGCATGTCCTGCATGACCTCCACCGTGCAGTCCTCGAGCGGCTGCACCTGAAACGGGGCGATGGCGGCGTTGACGAGGATGTCGATGCCACCGAACCGCTCGACCGTGGCGGCCACCGTGGCTGCGATCTGATCGACGTCGCGCACGTCGCACGCCACGCCGAGCGACCCGGCGCCGCGCTCGGCCACCTCGTCGGCCACGGCCTTGGCCTTGTGCTCCTTCAGGTCGGCCACCACCACGTCGGCCCCGGCGCTGGCCAGCGCCAGCGCCACGCCTCGCCCGATGCCCTGGCCCCCGCCGGCCACGATCGCCGTCCGTCCCCCCAACGTTCCCATGGCCCGGACGCTAGAACGTGGGCATGACCCTTCGCGGCACCGGCCTCTGGTCCTTCGAGCTACGCCACCACGACCCGGGCGAGGTGGCCGAGGCGGTGGCCGAGCTCGAGTCGCTGGGCTACTCGGCGGTGTGGATCCCCGACATCGGGGGCGATGTGTTCGCGCCGCTCGAGAACCTGCTCGGTGCCACCTCGACCATGACGGTGGCGACCGGCATCCTGAACGTCTGGATGCACACCGCGGCAGAGACCAGTCGCTGGCGGGCCGGCCTGCCCGACGACCAGCGCGAACGGTTCCTGCTCGGCATCGGCATCAGCCACGCGCCGCTCATCGACCCCCAGCCGGGAATGTCGTGGACGAAGCCGCTGGCGACCACGAGCGCCTACCTCGACGGCCTCGACGACGGCGGGGTGCCGGTCGACGCCCGGTGCATCGCCGCCCTCGGCCCCAAGATGCTCGAGCTGGCCCGCGATCGCTCGGCGGGCGCCCACCCCTACCTGGTGACGCCGGAGCACACCGCCGCGGCGAGGGGCATCCTCGGCGACGGCCTCCTCGCCGTGGAACAGGGGGCCGTGTTCGAGACCGATCCCGACACGGCCCGCGGCATCGCCCGGCAGGCGCTGGCCGGGTACGTCGGCCTTCCCAACTACGTGAACAACTGGAAGCGGTTCGGCTTCACCGACGAGGACGTGGAGATGCTGACCGACCGGCTCGTCGATGGGCTCATCGCCTGGGGTGATGTCGACACCATCGCCGCCCGCGTCCAGGAGCACCGCGACGCCGGCGCCAACCACGTGTGCGTGCAGATCCTCAACGAGCCGGGCGCGCCCATGAACCGCACGGCCTGGCGGGAGCTGGCACCCGCGGTCGTGTGATGGAGCCGATCCTGCACCTGTCGATCCCGGTGCGGGACCTGGCCGAGGCCCGAACGTTCTACGTCGACGTGCTCGGTTGCCGGCCCGGTCGGGTCGATGATGGCTGGCTCGACGTCTGGTTCCACGGCATGCAGGTCACGCTCCAGGAGCGGCCCGACGAGGTGCTGGCCGACCCGGGTGTCCGCCACTTCGGCGTCACCCTCGGCGCCGAGGAGCTGGCCCACCTGCTCGACCGCCTCGCCGCCCAACCCGTCCGGTGGCTGCACCCGGTCACGACCGACTTCGCCGGGACGTCCCGGGAGCAGACGAAGGCCAAGCTCCTCGACCCGAGCGGCAACGTCATCGAGCTGAAGTCCTACGCCGATCCGGCTGCCGCCTTCGACGACTAGCCGAACCGAATGTGCGGTCTCATCCGGCGTGGTCACGCCGGCTGAGGCCGCACATTGGATTAGGAACTACAGCTAGGCCGCGCCGACCGCCCGCTGGTAGAAGCTGCGGTCGACGACCTTGTCCTCGGGCACGGGCGTGTCGTAGCCGGTGATCACACCCACGTCGATGAGGTACTGCTGCACCCGGGTGGTGGTGCCCTTGCGGAACTCCCAGTCCATGACCAGCGAGTCGACCTTCGTGAGCGCCGCGACCGGCTGGGCCGTGACCTTGGCGATCTCGGCCATCACCTTGGGGTTCGCGTGGTAGTTGCCGTCGTAGTAGGTGTTGACGGTGCGGATGTACGCACGAGCGAACGCGTCGCCGATCTCCGGGTGGTCCACCAGCAGCCGCTTCCCGTAGGCGTAGATGCCGAGGGGCTCACCTGGTGTCTGGCTGGCGGCCAGGAAGTACTTGGGGTTGTTGGCCAGCTGGGTCCACAGGGGGTCGAGGATGATGCCGCAGTCGATGGCCTTGTTCTCGAGGGCCGGGACGGTGTCCACCGACGGGATCGACTGGATGTTGGCGCCCTTGAGGCTGAAGTCCTTGACGCCCTGCCGGATGATCTCCTGGGTCGTGTAATAGAAGGAGACCGAGCCGGCACCCACCGACGACGCCAGCTTGAGCTTCTCGATCTCCTTCAGCTTCGGCTTGTCGGGCGTGGTGAAGGCGTCGCGACGGCACCACAGGCCGGTCTGCGCCACCTTGTAGTCGCCGGCGTGCGGCGGGAAGTAGTTCGCCAGCGTTGCCTTCACCGGCAGACCGGCGTGCCCGGCGTTGAACAGCGCGACCTCGATGCCGCCCACGGCGACATCGACGCTGCCGTTGGCGAGCTGCGGGACGGCGTCGGAGAACTTGAGGTTGATGAAGTCCATCTTGAGGTTCTCCTTCTGCAGTTCGCCGAGCGTGTCGGCCAGCAGGAGGGGCGAGTTGAACTCGAGTCGGAAGGCCGAGGCGACGCGGATGGTCGTCATCTGGGGCAAGGGCTTGGGTGCCGGAGCGCCGGGATCGCAGCGCGCCACCTTGCGCCCGACCGAGGTGTCAGCAGGATCGGTCGAGGCGCGTTGGCCGCACCCCTCCACGCTCGTGCCTCCCGCCGCCGTGCTCGTGGTCTTGGCCGGGGAACCGGCCTCGTTCGACGACTTGTCGCTCCCACAGGCTGCTGCGGCGAGGGCGACGACACAGAGCAGCGTGGTGAGAACGAGCCGAGGCGTTCGCTTCTTCACGGGTTCCTCCTGGTTGCTTGCTTGTGCTTGACGGGACGCCGGGCGCCTAACCGGCGGAGCTGCCCTCCCGCGCCCAGGGCGAGGCCAGGCGGTCGAGGAGCCGGATGACGAGGGTGAACAGGACGCCGAGCACGCCTGCGACGACGAGCCCGACGTACGCCTGCTTGGGGTCGAGGACGGTGCGGGCGTTGTTGATGCGATAGCCGATGCCGTCGGACTTCGGCGCGAAGACGAACTCGGCACCGATCACGGTGAGGATGGCGACGCCGCCGGCCACCCGCAGGCCGACGAAGATCTGCGGCAGTGAGGCCGGCAGGATCACGTGGCGGAACATCTGGCGCCTGGTGCTGCCGAACGACTGCGCGGCCTCGCGGTAGCTGGGCGAGATCGACATCACGGTGGACTGGGTCTGGATCCACACGAAGAAGAACACGGTGACGGCGACCACTGCGATGACGGGCTTGTTGTCGAAGCCGAGCACGATCAGGAAGATGCTGATGAGCGCCAGCTTCGGCACGGTGTAGAGCGCGTTGAGCGTCGGCTCGAGTGTGGCCCGGGTCCAGTGCCCCATCCCCATGGCGACGCCCACCGCGACGCCGGCCAGCACACCCCAGAAGTAGCCCCACAGCAACCGGACGAGCGTGAGCTTGATCGACGTCCACCAGAGCCCCTTGGTGTCGAGGAACTCGCGGAGGACGTCGGTCGGTGCCGGGTAGTTGAACCGGGAGATCCAGCCGTTGACCGAGGCGGCCTGCCAGAGGGCGAGCAGGAGGAACGGGAAGACGACGCCGAGGGCCAGCTCGCTCCGCCGCCGGTGGCGGGCATGTCGGACGGGGTCCCGGTCGGCGGCGCCGGCCTCGCGGCGGATGCGGTTGGCAAGGAGTGCAGCGCGCCCCTGGTCCTCTCTCATCACCCTCGACCCACGCTGCTCTCGGCCAAGTGTGCTTCCACCTCATTCCGGAGCAGCTCCCACAGCTCGGCGTGGAGTGCGCCGAACTCCGGCGAGGTGCGCACGTCGGCGGATCGGGGTCGCTCGAAGGGCACCTGCTTCGACGCGATGATCGTGCCCGGCCGCGCCGACATCACCAGCACCCGGTCGCCGAGCAGGATGGCCTCTTCGAGGCTGTGGGTGACGAAGAGCACGGTCCGGCGGTCGGCCTGCCACAGGTCGAGCAACTGGTCTTGGAGCACGTGGCGCATCTGTGCGTCCAGTGCCGCGAAGGGCTCATCCATGAGCAGGATCTCGGGTTCCACCGCGAGCGCCCGTGCGATGGCGACGCGTTGCTTCATGCCGCCCGACAGCGTGTTGGGGTAGGAGCGGGCCCGGTCGGCGAGGCCGAGTTTGGCCAGGTACTCCCTGGCCCGTGCGTTGCCCTCGCTCTTCTTGACGCCGGCGAGGTCGAGGCCGAAGCGGACGTTGTCGATGACCCGCTTCCACGGGTAGATCGAGTACTCCTGGAACACCATGGCCGTGGGCTGGTGGCTCCGAGCAGCGATGTCGATCTCGCCTGCGCTCGGCCGGATGAGGCCGCCGACCATCCGCAGGAACGTGGACTTCCCGCAGCCGGACGGCCCGACGATGCAGAGGAACTCCCCATCGGCGATCTCGAGGTCGAGCGGTCCGAGCGCATGCACCCGCTCGTCGCCGCCGCCGAAATGACGTTCGACGCCGCGCGCCGCGATCTTGACGTCTTGCTCCATCGTTACCCCCCGTCCCTGCTCTACCCCGGGAACGACGGAAACCGCTCGTGATGCAAAAGCAAGGGCTCGGACGCCTTCGGCGAGCCTTCGGAACAGCGGCATCCGGCCCGCCGGGTCCCGCGCTGGTCAGCGGTGCGGCCGGTTTCCCCTGGGGCCGGCCCGGTGCTGCGGCTCGGGCCGAATGCCGCTGT
>JAOBWJ010000262.1 GCA_025463335.1 Acidimicrobiales bacterium | reverse complement strand
TGGTGATCATCTTCGTGATGCTCTTCAGCGTCATCATCTCCGCCATCCTCGACTTCGCCAGCACGGGGTTCAAGACGACACAGGCCATCGCCCAGGTGCGTGACGACCAGCTGGCCGTCGACGGAGCCGTGGACGGTGCCATCAATGCGCTCCGCGGCAGCACGTACGCAGGATTCGTCGGTCAGAACTGTCCCGACTTCCAGTACGAGCCCCCGTCGTCCACCAGCGATCCCGAGGTGACGGTGAGCTGCAGGCCCGTGGGCGGGAACAGCGGCGGGGTGGACGATCCCATCCCGCAGTACGCCGTCCTCACACTCGGCACGCTCCCGAGCGAGGGCTTCCTGGAGGACGGAACGGAGGAGCTCACCATCGACGGCGGGATCTTCTCGAACGGCACGATCTCGCTGGGGACCAGCCGGAACGAGAGGCTGACGGTGTTCGGCGACGCCCTGGCCGTCCGGCCGTGTGTCGACCCGAGGCAGAGCCCGCCGCGCATCTCGGCGACCGGCAGACTGCAGTGCGACCTGGTCTCCCAGGCGGCCGACCCACTGAGCGCCGGCCTGCCCGATCCGGGCTATCCGACCGCGGTTCCAGACCCGTCCGGGATGCTCGTCGACCCGGCGCCGCTGTCCTGCAGCTCGGCCGAGGTGGTCTTCCAGCAGGGGCTCTACACCGAGAACCCCAAGTACCTCGTCCCCGCCGGCTGCAATCCCGCTCGCTGGCGGTTCTTCGCACCCCCCGGCGGTCTCGGCGTCTTCTACTTCGATCTGCCCGATGCCGACGCCAACCTGTACCAAGGCAAGGACATCGTCGCCGGAACGCACGACGCGGCCGGCGTGTGCACCAGCGGCGTCCAGCTCATCCTCGGCGGGCCGACCTACCTCGACATCGATGCGCACCTGATCGATCTCTGCTCGCACCAGGCGCCCGGCACGCGCCAGGAGATCGGGCTGTACGGATTGGGTGCCGGCTACTCGCGGACACAACGGACCACCGTGCCCCCTCTGGAGGGGAGCGTCGCCAGCTCGACCGCCTTCCTCAACCCCTCGAGTGCGGTCCATCCGGACGGCTCTCCCGTGGCGAGCCCGTCGAACTCGGCCAACGCCGCGCTCGTCGGGGGCAGCGTGGAACAAGCAGTGATCGGTCTGAACGGCTTCAACACCGCCGGCTCCGTGCCGCCGGGCTCGACGATCCTGGGCGCCGCCTTCAAGATCTCTCACGCCGAGACGAGCGCCCACGTCCAGCCGACCGCTGCCTTCACCATTGGCTCGACGACCACGAGTTGCCCAGCTATCACGCCGACGGCCACGTCGAACCTTGCCGTGGCGACATGCGACATCACGTCGAAGCTGTCGGCACAGTTCTCCTACCGGGACCTGGCCAACACGCGGCTCTCGTTCACCGCCAACGGCGCCGCGCTCACCGACCCGGTCGTCTGCGCACCCAACAGGAGCAACTGCACCCCGCAAGCTGCGGAGTCGGCCTCGGCCTACGTCGACGGCGTCGTCCTCGAAGTGTCCTACATCCCGCCGGGTTTCGAGTCACACCGGTGCATGGTCGGCTTCTCGAGCTGCGAGATCCTGTACAAGGACAGGAGCGCCACGTCCTTCTTCCGAGGGACGATCTACACCCCGACGGGTGCCATCTTCGCCGACGTCCACAACTTCGACGAGACCGTCTTCGGCCGCGGCGTCATTGCCCGGACCATCGCCACGAACGCATCGGCGTCATCGCACCAGGACAACGCGGCGTTCCAGGTACCGGGATTGACCGGGACCCGGGTGGTTCTCTTCGAAGCCAGCGTCGGCGGGAGGGCGAAGCTCCGCGCCAAGGTTCGCTACACGGACACCACGAACGGCACCGGTTTGCCGGGATATCTCGTGAAGGTTCTCAGCTGGGTGGTGCTCCCGTGACCACATGGAGGCGCTGCCACGCCCGCTCTTCACCAGGAGGTTGGCCATACGACTTCCTGCGCTGAAGGTCCACGAAATTGCTCTGTTCTGTTTCCGTCAAGAAGACCCACTCAAACAGGAGAATTCCCATGCTCAACACCCTGACCAACCTCCGCAAGCGTGAGGACGGCTTCACCCTCATCGAGCTCATGATCGTCATGGTCGTGCTCGGCATCCTGGCCGGCATCGTGCTCTTCGGCGTCGGCACCTTCTCGGGTGACGCAGGCAACTCGCGGGACGCAGCCAACACCCGGCAGTGCCAGACCGCCACCGCGGCATGGCACGCGGCGAACCCCACCCTCACCGCGACGAACCCCACCGCTGCCCAGCTGGGCACCTACTTCGCTTCCGGCACGGCGCCCTGCCCGTAACCACGTGTGAGTTCCCTGCACGTCGGAGGAGCCCGGGACCTGTCCCGGGCTCCACCGCGTCAGGCGACGGTTCGCCGTGGCCAGACTCGTCGGGTGTCCGATGCGGATCCGATCCGAGCGGTCGTCGTCGGACGGCTGCTCGCGGCCGGTTGCGCCGGCGCCGTTCTGCGGCGAGGCGTTGCACGTGGCGCTCGGCGTGTACGTCCCCCGGATCCAGAGCGAGGAGGTGGCCTGCCGCGCCGCCGCGCTGCTCCCGGACAACGGCCGGGCGGTCGATCTCTGCACCGGCGTCGGTGCCGTCGGCGCGCACCTCATGGCGGTGGTGCCGACCGCAGCGGTCATTGGTATCGACGTCGACGTGCGGGCGGCCGCCAACGCTCGGCGCAACGGTGTTGCTGTCGCGGTGGCGGATCTTGCCGAGCCCGTGCGTTGCCACGAAGGCGTCGACGTCGTCACCGCGGTGGCGCCCTACGTGCCCACCGGCGAGCTCCAGCTGCTATCGGCAGACGTGCAGCGCTACGAACCTCGCCTCGCCCTCGACGGCGGTGCCGACGGCCTCGATCTCTCGCCCGGCGGGTCATCGCTGCCGCCGGTCGACTCCTTCGCCCCGGCGGTTCGCTGTTGATCGAGGTGGGCGGCGATCAGGACCAAGCGCTGGCCCCGACCCTCGCCGCATCCCGCTTCGACGTCGTCACGCCCTGGTGGGACGACGAGGGTGACCTGCGGGGTATCGCGTCCCAAGCGAGAGGTTCTGGGTAGGGGTTGGGCCGCTCTTCAGCGAACGAGCTCCATGCGGAGGCCCATCGCGTCCCACTCCGGGTCTTCCGGGATGCGCGTGAGGGCCCGGGACGCGATGCGGCGGGTCGCCCAGAGGCAGGCGGCGGCGTCGATGAGCTGCCAGGGCTTCACCTTGGGGATCTCGGCGTCCACGAGCCGCTCCATGCCGGGCAGCCGGCGCTTCAGGAGCGCCTTGCGCTCCTCCATGCCGATGTGGCCGCGTTTGGAGAACTGCATCGGCCGGTCGTCGTTCAACTGGTAAAAGCTGAGCTCGGGCTGGACTTCGAACACGACGCGCTGGCGGTAGGGCGCCAGCTCCCGGTCCACTTCGGCGTACCGGGACAACAGGCCCCAGGTCACCGCGCCCATGCCGCCGCTGAGCCGGGCGGCCTGCTCGTAGGAGGTGGCCCCGAGGGCCTTGCGCACCGGTGGGGTGGGCACGGCACCGGCCCGGGGCCAGCCGATGAGTCGCCGGGCCTCCCGGTCGCACGACCGCCCGCCCTCGACCGGCTCCTCCAGCAGCCCGATGGGCGCGTTGAGGGCGACGACCTTGAACGACGGCCGGTAGTCCAGCACGTCGGCCAGGTCATCGAGGAGCTCCGGCTCGTTCGGGTACATCTGGATCCCCTGGAGCTTGGCGCTCGCCACCACCCATCCCGCCTTCGTCGGGACGACGCCGGCGACGACGTCGTAGGGCAAGGCGCCCCGCTGGGGACCGCCGGGCCCTGACATCAGCGGCGGGCCAGGGTGCGCGGGCAGAGCGGCTGGTCGCCCACCGCGCCGCCAAGAAGATCGGCCGGACTCGCAGGCACACCACCGTTGCCGACCACGAGCATGGCCCGGTGGGTCTTGACCTCCTTGGGGAACAGGCTGTAGCCCAGCGCCGTCTCGTGGGTCACGATCCCGTCGGCCACCAGGCCGGTGAGCGAGGTCTCGAGGGTCTGCATGCCCTCGCTCTGGTGGGTGGCGATGACGTTGCGCAGCTGGCGGGTCTTGCCCTCGCGGAGCAGGTTCCGCACGGCGTGGTTCGCTCGCATCACCTCGAAGGCGGCGACCAGCCCCCCGTGGGTTCGGGGCAGGAGGCGCTGGTAGATCACGGCCTGGAGCGTGGAGGCCAGCTGCACCTGGATCTGGTCGCGGCGCTCGGCCGGGAACACGTCGATGATGCGGTCGAGCGCCTGTGCGCTGTCGTTGGTGTGAAGGGTGGCGAAGACCAGGTGCCCCGTCTCGGCGATGCTCAGGGCCACCGCGATGCTCTCGGGGTCGCGCATCTCGCCGACGAGCAGGACGTCGGGGTCCTCCCGCAGCGCGGCCCGCAGCGCCTGGTGGAAGTCGTCGGCGTCGGGGCCGATCTCCCGCTGGTTGACGACCGAGCGCTTGTGGTCGTGCAGGTACTCGAGCGGGTCCTCGATCGTGAGGATGTGGCAGCGGCGGTTGGTGTTGATCCAGTCGATCATCGACGCCAACGTCGTCGACTTGCCCGACCCGGTCGGACCGGTGACGAGAACCAGTCCCTGCGGCAGGTCCACCAGGTCCTCGACGACGGGGGGCAGGCCGAGCTCGGCGAACGACGGGATCTCGGCAGGGATGCGACGCAACGCGCAGCCGACGGTCCCCCGCTGGCGGAACACGTTGCCCCGGAACCTCGCGTGGTCGTCGTAGTCGAACGCGAAGTCGATCTCCTTGCGGTTGTGGAACTCGGCGGCGAGCGCCGGCCCAAGGACGGCCAGCAACAGGGCCTCCAGGCGGAAGGCGTCGAGCGGGGGCTCGCCCTCCATTGGCATCAGCACCCCGTCCTGACGAACCAACGGTGGCGCACCGACCGTCAGGTGGAGGTCCGTGCCCTTCAGCGCGTGCGCATACGCGAGGAACGAGGCGATCGGCGAAGGATCCACTTGGTTCATGTAGCCAGTATCGAGACGACGGGCTGCCCGGGAACCACCGATCTAAGGGGCTCTCTCCCACCATCGCACCCCTCATCAAGGGGGGTGCGATTGCCCGTGCCGTCAGTGGCAGGCGGCGCTGCCCGAGTCGCCAGGCGTCGAGTTCCCGGCGACCCGAACGAACTGCCACGAGTAGCCGCCCGGGTTGAGCGTGAGCTTGAGGACGCCGAAGGAGGAGGCGTCTCGCACCTGGCTGTTGGGCAGGGGCCTGCCGAACGTATAGAGGCCTCGGCCCCCGGTGCCGACGGTGAACTGGCGCAGACCACGGCTGTCGGCGCGCCCGGACGGGCTTTGTGGCGCAAAGCGCTCGTACACGTGCTCGCTGCCGTTGAGCACCACGTCGGCTCCGGCGTCGTAGAGGTCCTTCCAGAACGGCCGAACAGGCGAGAAGGGTCCGTGCACCGTGCCCGAGCTGAACAGCGGGTTGGACCAGTAGGCCAAGGTGCACCGCTGGGTCGCCGCCGCCAGGTCGGCACGCAACCATCGCTCCTGGGCGCTGCCGGCGGAGCACGACACGGTCGTGCAGTTGGAGTTCAGGACGACCACGTGCCAACCGGCGAGGTCGTAGCTGTAGTAGCCGAGGTTGCGGGGACCAGCCAACGCGCCCCAGTAGTCGAAGTAAGGCGCCGCGCCGGGCGATCGGTAGTCGTGCTCGCCGGGGCTGGGGCGAGTTCGTTCGCGGTACCGCCCCCACGTCGGGCCGTAGCAATCACTGAACTCGGCGGCCGAGCCGTCCTCGTAGACATGGTCGCCGAGGGTGGCCACGTGTCCCTCGAGCCGGTCCAGGATCTTGGTGGTGGCCTCATCTCCGTGCGTGTCGCAGCCGGCGATGTCGCCGGCGGCGAGGAGGACGTTGGAGTTCGCTATCGCGCCGGTCGTGGTGGAGGTGGGCGGCGTGGTCCCTGTCGGGCCGTTGCGGTTTCCGCGTCCGATCGCGGTGTGGGAGGCGACCTCGGCGGCAGGGAGCGCCGACCGGTAGATCGCGACCTCGTCCAGCCGGCCGCGGAAGTCACCGTCGTCGTTGGCCGCCTTCCCCAGCAGGAGCGGGTTGGTGGTCGAGGCAATCGCCGGCCGACCCACGACCGCGGCGCGCCCCACCTCGATCCCGTCGGCGTACACCACCACGGCCGCGCCGTCGTAGGTGACCACGACATGGGTTACCACGCCGGCTCGCAGGACCGGTGGTGAGGCGACGTCGACGTAGGTCGAAGGTGACCACCACACTCTGGCCTGGAGCGAGCCGCCGAGCGCCCGGATCCGGTACTGGCCAGACTTGCGGAGGATCGTCTGGGCTCGGTCGGTCGCCGCGGGACGGATCCAGGCTTCCAGCGAGATCGCGTCGGAGGGATTGAGCGCCTTCGACGACGCCACCAGAACGTCGCCAGCCGATCCGTCCAAGCTGACTGAGGTGTCAGCGTCGCCCACCAGCGTTCCCGGCTGCCCCAGTACGGCGCCAGCGCCGTAGGAGCCGTCGCGATGGGCGACGCTCTCGCAGGCCACGGACCCCGTCGAATCACCCAACCGCCAGTAGGCGTTGACGTGGCCTGGCGCGCCGAGCACGGCGTCCGTGTACGCGCTCCGGGGTGAGCACGCCGGCGCAGGCGGGCCCGACAGGGGCGCGGTCGACGTGGTCGTCGAGCGGGAGGACAGGGCGTCTTGGTCCCAGATCCCCGGGGCCGCGGCGAGCACCGCGCCAGCGAGCACCGCCGCTCCGAAGGCGGGCATGACCAGGCGCCTGGCCCTGGTTGGGCGTTGCATGTGCAGGGGAGTGCCTCCTCGCGGCAGCGTTCGGGCCGATCACCTCCAATGCTCCTTGTCCCCGACGGGGTCGTCCCACCCCTAATCGGTGCGCGTTGGACCCCCCAAAGGAGGGTCCAAATACACTGTCGACAACAGTCCCCAGGTTCTCTTCCCGGCGCGGAAGGAGGATGCTGTGGTGAGCGGTCAGGAACCAGAAACCTCACCAGCCGCGGGCGACGGACGACCCGCTCTGGACCGTCGTCGCGATGACCAGGGCCGCACCCTCGCCGCCATCCACCTGCTCGAGGCCGCCCTGAACGCAGCGGCTCCGGGACGGGAGGCGACCTGGAGCCAGGAGGTCCTCGCTGCACTCCGAACGCTCGGGGAGGCCACGACCGTCGAGGCCGACAACGCGGCACGGCCCGACAGCCTCTTGTCCGACATCGCGCTTGGCCAGCCCCGACTCCGTCACCGGGTGCACGGGGTTCGCGCCCAGTACCGGCAACTGGCAGCGGCGCTCACCGCACTCGGCGATGAGCTCGAGTCGGGCGACGCGGCCGTCGACGTTCCCGATGTGCGCCAACGGCTTGGGTGGCTGCTGACCGCCTTGCGCTACCAACGGGCCCGCGAGTCGGACCTGATCTACGAGGCCCTCGAGACTGCGTTGGGCGACGACGAGCCGAGCGTCTGACCGTCGAGTCAGCCGTGGAGCTGTCGTCTGAGATCGGCGATCTCCGCCTCGAGCAGCAGGATGCGTCGGATGCCGGCGAGGGTCATGCCCTCGCCGGCCATGTCCGAGACTTGCTGCACTCGAGCGATCTCGGAGCGGCTGTAGCGGCGTTGGCCGCCCTCCGAGCGGGCGGGCTGGACGACCGCTTCGGCATCGAGTCGCCGCAGAAAGGCGGGCTGGACGCCGAGCATCCCGGCCACCTGGCCGACTGTGTAGAGCGGCGCATGCTCGTCGTCGAAGGGCAGCACGCTCGTCAGCCTCGGTCAGCTCCGACCGAGGGTCGCTCTTCGGCGTGGGTCTCGATCGCCGTCTGCCTCCCTTCGGTGGCGTTGATCGGCACCCGACGGGGCTTGGCCTGCTCGGCGATCGGCACGTGAAGGGTGAGCACGCCGTCGGCGTAGCCGGCCTCGATGCGGTCGGGGTCGAGCGACTCGCCGAGGAACAACTGGCGGCTGAAGGTGCCGTGCGGCCGCTCACTGGCGAGCATCTCCACGTCATCCGGCGCCGAGCGGCGCCGCTCCGCGTGGACGGTCAAGACGTTCTTCTCCACCGTCAGATCGATCGACTGGGTGTCGACGCCGGGGAGGTCGAACTGCACCACGAACTCGTCGCCCTGGCGGTAGGCGTCGATGGGCATCGGAGCGGGACGGGCCGTCGTGCCGAACACCTGCTGGGCGAGTCGGTCGAAGTCACGGAACGGATCGGTACGCATCAGCATGGCTCCTCCTTCCGGTCGGAACGCTTTGACGCCTTCACCTATAACTCCGGCTCCAAAAAACTGTCAAGACGACTTGGAGGTTCTCCGGTGTGCCACAGATCGCCGTGCAACTACGCGTCTTGGTGAGGTGCGGCCGCAAGGGATGCGGGAAGGTCGAGGCATGGCCCGACCGCTACGCGCGCCCGCCGATCCGGACACGGTCTACCGGCGGCGGTGGCTGACCCTTCTGGTGCTGTGCATCAGCCTGATCGTGATCACGCTGGACAACACGATTCTCAACGTGGCCATCCCTACGCTCGCCCGTCCGGCCAACCAGGGTGGGTTGGGCGCGACGACCAGCCAGTTGCAGTGGATCGTCGACGCCTACACCCTGGTGTGGGCCGGACTGCTGCTGACGGCCGGAAGCCTGGCCGACCGGTTCGGGCGGCGGCGGTTCCTGGCGTTCGGGTTGTTGCTGTTCGGTGTCGGCTCGGCGCTGTCGGCGTTCGCCCCCTCGGCCAACGCGCTCATCGCGACGCGGACGCTGATGGGGATCGGCGGTGCGTTCATCATGCCGTCGACGTTGTCGATCATCACGAACGTCTTCACGGATCCGGTGGAGCGGGGCAGGGCCATCGGCATCTGGGCGGGAGTGTCCGCGCTCGGGATCGCGATCGGTCCGATCACCGGCGGTCTGCTGCTCGAGCACTTCTGGTGGGGCTCGATCTTCACCGTCAACGTTCCGGTGGTGATCATCGGCCTGGTCCTCGGCGCCGTCCTCGTCCCGGAGTCGCGTGATCCGGCGCATGTCCCGCTCGACCCGGCCGGCGCCGTGCTGTCGATCGTGGCGCTCGGCTCGATCCTGTGGTCCGTGATCGAGGCACCAAGCCGCGGTTGGAGCGATCCGGCGACCATCCTCGGCTTCGTGGTCGGGTTCGCCGTCCTGGCGATGTTCTTCGTCTGGGAGCTGCGCACCAGCCATCCCATGCTCAACATGCACTTCTTCGAGAACCCGCGTTTCAGCGCCGCGAGCGGTGCCATCACCCTGGTGTTCCTGGCGCTGTTCGGCACGTTGTTCCTGTTGACGCAGTACCTGCAGTCGGTGTTGGGCTACTCGACCGTGAAGGCGGGGGCGGTCCTGGTGCCCCTGGCGGTCGTGCTGATGATCTTCGCCCCGCTGTCCAACGTCTGGGTCCAACGCTTCGGCAGCAAGAAGGTGGTCACGACCGGGTTGCTCATCCTCACCGCCGCGCTGCTGCTGTTCACCAGGTTCGAGACCAACAGCAGCGCGCTCACGGTCATCGGCGTCACGATGCTGATGGCACTCGGCATGGCCAACGTCATGGCGCCCGCCACGGACTCGATCATGGGCTCGTTGCCGCGAGCGAAGGCTGGCGTGGGCTCCGCGGTCAACGACACGACGCGGCAGATGGGCGGCGCGATCGGTGTGGCCGTGTTCGGTTCGCTCCTGGCGAGCCACTTCAGCTCGTCGATGGCCCAGAAGCTCGGGGGCACCGTTCCGGCGCCGCTGTTGGCCCAGGTGAAGAACAACGTGGCTCAGGCCATCAGCGTCGTCGCGGAAGTACCGGCGGCTCGGCCCTTCTCGGGCCCCATCATCGCTGCCGCCAAGGAGAGCTTCGTGGGTGGCCTGCATGTGATCGGAGCCGTCGCCGCGGGCATCACCCTCCTCGCGGCCATCGGGGTGGCGCGGTTCCTTCCCGCACGCGCCGGCAACGACGACGAGCAGGAGGTGACGACGGTGACCGCGCCCGTTGCGGTGGGTGCCGACCGCCGCTGAGTCAGGCCCTCGGGGGTGGCTGGTTATGCTCACGCCCCAGGGAGAGGTGCGAGAGCGGCCGAATCGGCCTCACTGCTAATGAGGTGACCTTTCATCGGGTCCGAGGGTTCAAATCCCTCCCTCTCCGCTCCACGGGCCGTGACCACGTCACGGCCCGTGTTTCCGTTTTCGGGACCTACGGGTAGCGCCTGGGCACGCGAATCCCCCGAACCCGGCCATTTCCGTCACTGGCTGGTGCCCCCGCCTCGCTCTGAGGCGGCGTGTGTGCCTGCTTTTCTGCTTTCGCCGCCGGGAGCAAGGAGTCCCCCAAACATGTCCCTGAGTAGACGCGGGCGGCCGCCGGCCGCCATCCTCCTCAGCACCACCGCCACCCTTGCGACGGTGCTTCTCTCCCCCCTAACACCGGCCGACGCCGCACCCGGCGAGGGCCAGATCCTCGCCCAGGGTGGGGCTGCCGTTCACGGCAGCCCCGGTGAGACCGCTCCGGCGGTCGCCGGGCTGGCCGCCTCGCCGTCCGGCGGCGGCTATTGGGTGCTCACCGCCGACGGCGGTGTCCGGGCGTATGGCGACGCCACCTACATCGGATCGGCCGCCAACGACCATCTGGCTCATCCGGCGGCCGATCTCGCCGCCCACCCGTCGGGCAAGGGCTACTGGATGACTACGTCCAACGGCGAGGTCCGGGCCTACGGCTACGCCCGCCAGTACGGGTCGCTGGTCGGGCGCCCGTTGGCGCAGCCCATCGTCGGCATGGCCGCCACGCCCACCGGCAACGGCTACTGGCTGGTGGCATCCGACGGCGGGGTGTTCTCGTTCGGCGATGCCCGCTACTGGGGCTCGACCGGCAACCGGAAGCTGAACTCGCCGGTCGTCGACATGGCGGCCGCCCCCGACGGTCGCGGCTACTGGATGGTCGCCGGCGACGGGGGCGTCTTCTCGTTCGGCTCGGCCATCTACGTCGGCTCCCTGGGGGGCACGGCCCTCACCGCGCCGGTCGTGTCCATGGCTGCGGGGCCTGTCGGTGCCGGCTACTGGCTGGCCACCGCCGACGGCCGGGTGCGGGCCTTCGGGAGTGCTCACGACTTCGGCTCCCCGACCGGCGTCCGGTCACCCGTCGCCGACCTGGCCGCCCGCCCGGCGTCCGACGGCTACTGGCTGGCCACCGGCGCCGAGCGCCGGGTCAGGGCAGCGTCCGCCGGTCGGGCCGTGTCCTACCAGGCGGCTGAGGCGGATGGGCCACCCGACGCCCACTTCGACCGCCTGGCCCAGTGCGAGGCCGGTGGTCGTTGGCACCTCAACACCGGCAACGGCTACTACGGCGGCCTGCAGTTCAGCGCGTCGACGTGGCGTTCACATGGTGGCCCCGGCCTGGCGAGCGACCACCCCCGCGAGACGCAGATCGAGATCGCTCGGCGCGTGTGGCGCGAGTCCGGCTGGAGGGCGTGGCCGTCCTGTTCCCGCCAGGTCGGCCTGCGGTAGATGGCCGTTCGGTGACGCTTGCGACCGCCCGCTTGGCTTGGCCAGGGGGCGGTCGTACTTTTCGGACATGGAGCGAGACGAGTACGCGCCAGGCATGCCGTCGTGGGTCGATCTCGGAAGCCCTGACATCGACGGTGCCGCCGACTTCTACCGCGGCCTGTTCGGCTGGGAGGCCACGGAGCCCGGGCCGGTGGAGGAGACCGGCGGCTACCGGATGTTCGAGTACAAGGGGCGGCCGGTCGCCGGGCTGGGACCTCAGGTGAATCCCGGCCCTCCGTACTGGACCACCTATGTGACCGTGGCCGACGCCGACGACGCGGTGGCCAGGGTCAAGCAGGCCGGCGGCACCGTCTTCGTGGAGCCCATGGACGTCTTGGACGTCGGGCGCATGGCCGTGTTCGCCGATCCGACCGGTGCGGTGATCGCCATCTGGCAACCTCGGGCCCACCCGGGCGCCGGCTTGGTCAACGAGCCCAACACGATGTGCTGGAACGAGCTGTCGACTCGAGACGTGCCGGCCGCCACCGCGTTCTACGAGCAGGTGTTCGGCTGGACCGCGGTGCCCCAGGGCCCCTACAACGAGTGGCAACTGGACGGCACCACCGTGGGCGGGATGATGCAGACGCCGGACATGGTCCCCGCCGAGGTCCCGGCCCACTGGCTGGTGTACTTCGCCGTCGAGGACACCGATGCGGCGGTGGCTCGAGGCCAGGAGCTCGGCGGCTCGGTCATCGTGCCGCCGACGGACATCCAGCCGGGCCGGTTCGCCACCCTGACCGACCCGACCGGCGCCATGTTCGCCGTCATCACGCTCAAGGCCGGTCTGGGCGCTTGACCGGGCGGGCGGCGTTGATGATCGGCGCCGCCAGGACCACCAGGCCGATCGAGATCACCACCAACACGGCCTTCTCGGCCAGGCTGTGGTTGCCGAAGAAGACGCCCTTCAGCAGGTCGAGCACGGCGACGGCCACGCCGGCGACGACGAGGACGCACAGCAGCCGCACGACGGGCCGCGTCACCGGCCCCAACAGTCGACCGAGCAGGCCTCGCACCGGGCGCACCGTACTCAGGTCGCACCCCGGCTGAGGCCGCTCCCTCCCCGTCGCCTACACTGTCCCGGCTACTGCGCTCGTAGCTCAACGGATAGAGCATCTGACTACGGATCAGAAGGTTGGGGGTTCGAATCCCTCCGAGCGCGCTGGAATGCCCTGGTCACGAGCTTGTGTGGCCAGCGGCGTCGATGCCGGCCGCAAGACGGTGGGGGAGTTCCTGGAGGAGTGGCTCGTCCTCCCCGGTTGGTGACGCCGGAGATGAAGGTCTGGTCCGCCGGCAACGCCAGAACGTTCCTCGACGCCGTCACCGACGACCGCCTCTACGCCATGTGGTTGGTCTTCGTCATGACGGGCATGCGCCGAGGCGAGGTGCTCGGCCTCCGCTGGCAGGACGTCGACCTCGAGGCCGGCCGGCTCGCCATCCGGCAGACCCTCGTCGAGGTCGGCTACAAGACCCACTTCTCCGAGCCGAAGACGAAGCGCTCGCGCCGCTCGGTGAGCATCGACGCCGTCACGTGCTCGGAACAACACGGAGAAGCTTTCCGGCCAGGGAGGAGCGTCCGATGTGGCTCCGCGCGCTCAGCCGAGTTCTTGAGCGAGCCCGATGAGAAGGCCGCCGGGCCCGCGGATGTAGCAGAGCCGGTACGAGTCTTCGTACTGGACCACTTCGCTGCTGACGAGCTCTCCGCCGTGCTTACGGAGCCGGGCAACCGTCTCGTCGATGTCGTCGACGGCGAACATGACGCGCAGGTAGCCGAGAGCGTTCACCGGGGCGTTCCGGTGATCGGAGACCACAGGCGGCGCGAGGAAGCGCGAGAGCTCGAGCCGGCTGTGGCCGTCGGGCGTGCGCATCATGGCGATCTCGACGCGCTGCTCGCCGAGGCCAGTGACGCGTCCAGCCCACTCTCCTTCCGCGACGGCCTGGCCCTCGAGCTCGAGGCCGAGCTCGCGAAAGAACGCGATCGTCGCTGGTAGGTCGTCGACGACGATGCCGACATTGTCCATCCTTTGAACTGTCATCCGGTCGCGTTTCTCCTTGATCATCGGGACGTCGGCCCGGCCAGCGAGAAGGCGTCGGTGTTGGTGCTGGGGCGTGGCGCCGCCGGCAGTGCGACCGTAACGCGGGTCCACCGGCAACGAGCCGTGGGTCGGATCACCAGCCACGGTCGGCGCCCACGCGGAGCTCCGCGATCGACGGCTCCGCTCG
>JAOBWJ010000265.1 GCA_025463335.1 Acidimicrobiales bacterium | reverse complement strand
AGGGGCTGGAGCCGGCTCGGCCGCAGCGGCGGGCGCCGGGGCGGCCCCGGCGTCACCGACGCGGGCCAGCACGGTGCCGACGTCGACGGTGTCGCCCTCGGGCACCAGGATCTCGGTCAGCACGCCGGCCGCCGGCGACGGCACCTCCGAGTCGACCTTGTCGGTCGAGACCTCGAACAGCACCTCGTCGGCGGCGACGGTCTCGCCCACCTGCTTGAACCAGCGGGTGATGGTCCCCTCGGTGACGGTCTCACCGAGCTGGGGCATCGTGATGTCAGCCATCGCGGGCGGGCTTCCTCTCTAGAAATCAGCCGTGGAGGCCGCGGCCGGTCAACGACAGCACGGTCTCGCCGAAGAGCTCGGACAGTGAGGGGTGGGGTTGGATGAACGCCGCCACCTCGTCGACGGTCGCCTCCCAGTTGACGGCCAGGTAGCCCTGGCCCAACTGCTCGGTGACCCAGGGGCCGACCATGTGCACGCCGAGAATGCGCCCAGCCCGCCCGTCGGGGCCCTTCTCGGCGATGACCTTCACCAGGCCGTCGGTGTCGTTCACGATCCAGGCCCGGGCGTTCGACTTGTAGGAGTGCTTCGACACGACCACGTCGAAGCCGGCCTCCTTGGCCGACTCCTCCGAATGGCCGGCGAAGGCGACCTCGGGCTTGCAGTAGATGGCCCAGGGCACCTTGCCGTAGTCGACGGGGACCGGCGACTCGCCGAGGATGTCCTTGATCGTCACGATGGCCTCGGCGAAGCCCACGTGGGCCAGCTGCGGGGTGGCGATGAGGTCGCCGACCGCCCACACGCCGGGCACCGTGGTGCGGCACGTCTCGCCCACCTTGACGAAGCCCCGCTCGTCGACCTCGACGCCGGTGCCGTCGAGCCCCAGGCTCTCCGACAACGGGCGGCGGCCGACCGACACGATGACCTTCTCGACCTCGAGCGGCTCGCTGCCCTCGATCTGCACCTTGGTCGTGGTCTCGCCCGGCTCGTGCCCCGTGATGCGCACGCCGGTGCGGACCTCGATGCCACGCTTCTTGAACGAGCGGCCGACCACGTTGGCCACGTCGGTGTCACAGCCGGGGAGGATCTTGGGCAGGCCCTCGAGCACCGTGACCTGCACGCCGACGTCGGCCAGGGTCGAGGCGAACTCGCACCCGATGGCGCCACCGCCGATGACGGCCGCCGTGCGGGGCAGCTCGGGCATCGCCAGCACCTCGTCGGAGGTGAGGATGAACTTCCCGTCGACGTCGAAGCCGGGGATGGTGCGGGGCACCGAGCCGGCGGCCAGCACGATGTTGGCGCCCTCGAGGGTGGTCTTCCCGTCGGGGCCGTCGACCTCGACGATGCCGTTGCCCTTGAACGTGCCGCGGCCGGGCACGATCGTGATCTTGCGGCCCTTGATGGTGGCCTCGAGCCCCTTCCACTGGGCGTCGACGACCTGCTGCTTGCGGGCCATCGCCGTGGTCCAGTGGATGGTCGGCTCGCCGGCGTTGACACCGAACGTCGCCGACTCGGCCACGGTGCGGAACACGTGCGCCGTCTCGAGCAGCTCCTTCGCCGGGATGCAGCCCCGGTGAAGGCACGTCCCCCCGACCTTCTCCATCTCCACAAGGGCGATGTGAAGTCCGGCGGACGCCCCGTAGAGAGCGGTGGCGTAGCCGCCGGGGCCCCCACCGATCACGACGACGTCGAACTGCTCCGGCACCTGCTACCTCCTGGTCGAACTCACCCTACCGGCGCCGGGGCACGCCTCAGACGGCCGACGAGGCGGGCCCGGCGATCGGCCGCTACTTGGCCAGCAGGGTCACCTGGAGGGCGAAGGCGGCGAGGATGGCCAGGCCGCAGAGCAGGGCGGCGACGATCAATCCTCGGGTGGACACGGCAGGAGACGGTAGCGTTGCACTCGACGCAGGGGAGCCCATCCGGGCTGAGAGGCGGCGATAGCCGCGACCCTCGACGACCGGCCCGGTCATGCGGGCCAGGGAGCGCGCAATGAAGGACCCGTTGCTCATCGCCGATCGCAGCTTCTCGTCGCGCCTGTTCCTGGGCACGGGGAAGTTCCCGTCGAACGAGGCGCTCAAGGGTGCCATCGAGGCGTCCGGCACCGAGATGGTCACCGTGGCCCTGCGGCGGGTCGACCCCACGGCCTTGGGCGACGACATCCTCGACGCCATCCCCGACGGCGTGCTGCTGCTCACCAACACCTCGGGCGCCATGGACGCCGACGAGGCCGTGCGCCTGGCCCGCCTGGCCCGCTCGGCCGGGTACCCGACGTGGATCAAGCTCGAGATCACGCCCGACCCCCGCTACCTCCTGCCCGACCCCATCGAGACGCTCAAGGCGGCGGAGGTGCTGGTGGCCGACGGCTTCACCGTCCTCCCCTACTGCTCGGCCGACCCCGTGCTGTGCAAGCGGCTGGAGGAGGCGGGCTGCGCCACCGTCATGCCGCTGGGCTCGTGGATCGGCTCGAACCAGGGGCTGAAGACCCGAGCCGCCCTCGAGCTGATCGTCGAGCAGTCGCTCGTCCCGGTCGTGGTCGACGCCGGCATCGGCGCCCCGTCCCAGGCGGCCGAGGCCATCGAGCTGGGGGCCGCCGCGGTGCTGGTCAACACCGCCATCAGCATCGCCGGCGACCCGGTGGCCATGGCCGGCGCGTTCCGCAAGGCGGTCGAGGCGGCCCGGGAGGGCGTGCTCGCCGGCCTGCCCGCGGTGTCGACGTCGGCCAACGCCTCCTCACCGCTCACCGGCTTCCTTTCCGCATGAGCACGCCGGTCGTCCTGGAGTCCCGGCCCGCCGGCGTGCCCGACGGGTCGGCCGCCGCCGACGTCCTCGCCACCGACCTGCCCGCCCTCCGGGCCGTCGTCGATCGGGCCACGGCCGCCGACGTCGAGCGGGCCCTGCGCAACCCACGACCCACGCTGGCCGACCTGGCCGTGCTGCTGTCCGCCCCCGCCGCCGAGCGGTTGGAGGACCTGGCCGCCGCCGCCCACCGCATCACGCTTCGCCGGTTCGGCCGGGCGGTGCGCCTGTTCGCTCCGCTCTACCTGTCGAACGAGTGCGTCTCGACCTGCACCTACTGCGGCTTCTCCGCCGGCAACGACATCGTGCGGCGCACGCTCAGCCCCGAGGAGGTCCGGGCCGAGGCCGACGAGCTGGTGGCGCGGGGCTTCCGCCACGTGCTGCTGGTGGCCGGCGAACACGCCCGCATCGTGAGCAAGGACTACCTCGTCGAGTGCGTGCGGGCCATCGAACCGGTCGTCCCCGAGATCTCGATCGAGGTCCAGGTGTGGGACGAAGGCACGTACCGGCGGCTGGTCGAGGCCGGCTGCGATGGTGTGATCGTCTACCAGGAGACCTACGACCGAGGCACCTACGGCGAGGTCCACCTGAAGGGCAAGAAGCGCAACTACGACTGGCGTCTGGCCGCCCCCGACCGGGCCGCCGCAGCCGGCATGCGCCGCCTCGGCATCGGCACCCTGCTCGGCCTCCACGACGACTGGCGGTCCGAGGCCCTCCTGCTCGGCGCCCACGCCCGGGGCCTCATGCGCCGGTGGTGGCGGTGCGAGGTGGCCGTGGCGCTCCCCCGTCTGCGCCCCGCCGCCGGTGGCTACGAGCCCGCCGACCCGGTCGACGACCCGGCCTTCGTGCAGCTGCTGTGCGCCCTGCGCATCACGATGCCCGACGTCGGCATCACCCTGTC
>JAOBWJ010000246.1 GCA_025463335.1 Acidimicrobiales bacterium | reverse complement strand
GTGACCGACATGGCTTCGAGGTTGAAGCCCTCCCCGATGCGCTCGATCGAGGTGATGCCGTACGCCTTCAGCTCTTCGTCGAAGGTGGTCGGGACGGTGGCGCCCACGACGATTGCGCTGGTGGCCTTGCGGCGCTGGATCTCGGCGGGCACGGCGGCGGCCAGGCGATCCCGCGGTGTCAGCAGCAGCGCGGCGCCGATGCCGCCCGACACCGCGGCGGCAACCGCGGCGAGCAGGGGCTCATCGGCGTCGCCGATCACCACGACGCCCCCCGAGCCGGCCGCGCCCAGCCGAGCGCGGGCGGCGGCGACCGACGGGCCGGTCAAGCCCGGCGCCCGGAGGACCGGCACGTACATGACCCGCGGGTCGGCGTGGCAGCTCTCGACCATGCACCGCACGTTGTGGCCCGAGGGGCAGTAGCCGTGCACGTTGGGCCAGCCCGCGGTGCAGCAGTCGCAGATCTTCTTGAGGCCACCGCCCGCGCAGCAGCCCGGGCTGGCGTACCAGCACCAGCCCCACACGCTCCCTGGTCCGATGCAGTCGAACGTCGGGCACTTGGGCGAGACGCCCGACTGGCCGCACTCTCGGGCCTCGGCCCGCTCGACGAGCAGGGAGGCGAGGGCGGGGCCGCCGGCCACCAGCACGCCGACCTTGGCCGCCCGACCCAGCAGGGTCCGGCGGGTGGTGCGGGAGGCCAGGCGTCGACCGATCCCTTCGACGAGGTCGTCCATGGCCATCAGGTAGGCGCCTCCAGCGCCTCGGCGAGCAGCTCTTCGACCTGCTCGAGGGAGTTGGCCACGCCTCGGCCCCGGACGGTGCCGGTCCGGTCGATGGCGATCACGTACGGGGTGGAGCGGACGTTGAAGGCGTTGAACGACGGGCGCGTCCCGTCGTCGAGGTCGAGCACCCGGAGCTGGACGTCGTCGTACTCGCGCTGGACGGCGGCCAGCGAGGGCCGCAACCCGGCGCACACCTCGCACGTGGGTGCCGTGAAGGCGAGCAGCGTGACGTCGGACGCCCGGTAGTCGAGCCCGTCGAGGGGTGCGGCCACCGACCCGACCTCGGGGCCCTCGCCGGCGAAGTGCACACCGAGCGGGTGGAGGCGGGCGTGCAGCACGCCGACTTGGCGGAGCAGGGCGACCACCGCGAACGCCAGGCCGAGGACGGCGATCCACAACAGCACGTACGACGTGATCCAGAGTCCGCCGGTCATGACTGTGGGAGGTCCATCTTCCAGATGTGGCCGACCGTGCGCTTCAGCTCGGCGAGGGCGAGCACCAGACCGGCGATGGCCAGCGCGGCGCCGGCCACCAGGATCGCGGCGAGGCTGGGCGCCACGGGACGGGGCGCGGCGAGGGCCACGGCGGCGGCGATGCCGAGCAGGCCGTTGCGCACCAGCTCCACGAACGACACCGGCTCGCTGCCGGCCGAGCCGAAGCAACCGCACCCGACGTCGACGCCGGCCCGTACGGCGCGGGTGAGGAACACGCTGAAGGCGGCGAGCAGGGCCAACGCCCCGGCCGCCGCCCAACCTGGCGCCAGCACCAGTCCCGCGGCGAGGGCCAGCTCGACCACCGGGACGGCAAGGGCGAGCGCGGCGGGGGCCGGGAGACCGAGGGTGGCGAACGTGCGGGCCGTGCGGCGGCGGGCGCCGAGCTTGGCGACGCCGGCCCACGCGAAGAGGACGGCGAGGATCAGGGCGGCGAGGTATCCGAGCTCGCTCATGCTGCTCCCACGACGGCTCGGCCGCTCGGCCTGGCTCCGTGGAAGCGGGCGTCACCGAAGCTGAAGATGCCGCCGTCTGCTGCCACCAACCAATAGCCGCCACCGGTGGTGGTCGGGTCCATGCCCACGATCGGCTGGTTCAGACGGATGTTGCCGGTCGACCCGTGGAAGGGGGCGCCGCCGAAGCTGAAGATGCCCCCGTCGCTGGCCACGAGCCAGTAACCGCCGCTGGGGGCGACGGCCATGCCGACCACGGGTCGGTTGAGACGGATGTTGCCGGTCGACCCGAGGAAGCGGGCGCCGCCGAAACCGAAGATGCCTCCGTCGCTGGCCACGAGCCAGTAACCGCCGGTGGGGGCGGCGGCCATGCCCACGATGGGCTGGTTGAGGCGGCGGTCGCCGACGGAGCCGGCAAAGGTGGCGTCGCCGTACGCGAAGACGTGCCCGTCACGCGTCACGAGCCAGTAGCCGCCGCCGGTCGGAGTG
Source organism: Acidimicrobiales bacterium (assembly GCA_025463335.1). GTDB lineage: Bacteria > Actinomycetota > Acidimicrobiia > Acidimicrobiales > CADCSY01 > RYN-34. The sequence goes on along the minus strand of JAOBWJ010000246.1, from coordinate 8,694 downwards.
GCGGCCATGCCGACGATAGGCTCGCTCAAGGTGTTGGCCGCTGCGCTGCCGAAGAACCGGGCATCGCCATAGCGGAGCACGGCCCCATCCTCGGTCGCCAGCCAGTAGCCCTCGCCCGTCGGCGTGTCGGCGATGGCGGCGACGCCGGTCGGCAACGAGCCGTCGCCGGCATCGCCCTGATGGGCGGCGGCACCGAAGACGTCGACCCCGCCATCCCGATGGGCGACGCGGTAGCCGTCGAGGGCCGCGGCCGTGGGGACGCCCACGGCTGCACCGAGGACGAAGAGGATCACCGCCGTGACCAGCCGCCGCACGGTGGGGGAAGCTAGCCCGTGGGCGACGCGCACTCGGACGGCCGCCTCGCAATAGGAGTACCGTCCGACGCGATGGGCCGGTCGGCTGCGTTCTTCGACCTCGATCGAACGCTGCTGCGCGGGGCCAGCGGACCCGTCATCGGGGCCGCGCTTCGCCAGGCCGGGATCCTGCCCGAGCGACACCTACCGGGTGAAGGCGTCGTCTACCGCGTCTTCGACGTGGTGGGCGAGACCCTGCCGAGCATGGCGCTGGCACGCCAGGCGGTGGCGGTCGCCTCGGGCTGGTCGGCCGACGCCGTGGTCGAGGCCGCTCACGTCGCCGCCGAGGTGCTTGCCGGCCATGTGCAACCTTGGGCCCACCAGCTCATGGAGGAGCACCGCGCCGCCGGCCGGCTGGTCGTGCTGGCCACCACCACGCCATTCGACGTGGTGAAGCCGTTCGCCGAGCGGCTCGGTCTCGATGACGTGATCGCCACCCGCTACGGCCGTCACGACGACGGCACCTATGACGGTTCGATCGTGGGCAACTTCGTCTGGGGTCCGGGGAAGCTGGCTGCGGTCCGGACCTGGGCCAAGGAGCACGACGTCGACCTCTCGGAGAGCTGGGCCTACTCCGACAGCGTCTACGACACGCCGCTGCTGCAGGCCGTCGGCAACCCCACGGCCGTCAACCCCGACCCACGGCTGCAGTTGTTGGCCAAGGTGCGCCGGTGGCCGGTGCTCCACCTCGACGCGCCGCCCGGTGTGCCCAAGGTGGTCGGCGTCGAGCTGCAGCAGGCGGCACGTCCGCTGCTGCGACCCCAGGCCTTCCCGTTCGCCCGCATCGACATCAAGGGCATCGAGCGGATCCCGACCGAGGGTCCGGTGCTGCTGGTGGCCAACCACCGCAGCTACTTCGATCCGCTGGTGGTGGCCATGGCGGCGGCACGCGCCGGCCGGCCCATTCGCTTCCTCGGGAAGAAGGAGGTCTTCGACGCGCCGGTCCTCGGCCGGTTCGTGCGTTCGATCGGCACGATCGAGGTCGACCGGGGGAGCGGGTCGCATGATCCGCTGCGAGCGGCGGCCCGGGCCCTCGACGCGGGCGAGGTCGTGGCCATCATGCCGGAGGGCACCATCCCCCGGGGTCCGTCGTTCTTCGACCCGGTGCTCAAGGGCCGCAGCGGCGCCGCCCGGCTGGCGGCCATGACCGGGGCGCCGGTGATCCCCGTGGGCCTGTGGGGCACGGAGCGGGTCTGGCCTCGGTCCTCGAAGCTGCCCCGGGTGGTGACGCTGAACCCGCCGCGGGTCGCCGTGCGGGTCGGCCCGCCGGTCAGCGGGCTCACCGGCAAGGTGGCGCCCGACACGAAGCGGCTGATGGCCGCCATCGTCGACCAGCTCCCGCCCGAAGCCCGGCTCCGCCGCGAGCCCACCGAGGCCGAGCTCAAGGCCAGCTACCCGGGCGGCAAGGTCCCCCCGGCGTAGTTCTGTGGTCGTGGAGACCACAGAACTACGCCAGCAGGGCGGCGATCAGTTCGCGAACTTCTGGCGGATGAGGTTGAGGGCGCTGCCCGCCCGGAACCAGCCGATCTGCTCCTCGTTGAGGGTGTGGTTGGCCACGAAGTCGATGGTCGTGCCGTCGGGCTTGGTGAGCGTGCACTGGACCGGCACGTCGGAGGCCAGCTGGGCCAGGCCCTTCACCGAGATGCGGTCGTCCTGCTCGATGAGGTCGTAGGTGGCCGGGTCGGCGAACGTGAGGCCGAGCATGCCCTGCTTCTTGAGGTTGGCCTCGTGGATGCGGGCGAAGGACCGGACGAGGATGACCTTGCCGTTGCGGTAGCGGGGCTCCATGGCGGCGTGCTCGCGGGAGCTGCCCTCGCCGTAGTTCTGGTCGCCCACGGCGATCCAGGGCTGGCCGGCCTGGTGGTAGTGCTTGGCGATGTCCGGGAACGTCTTGGTCTCGCCGTCGAGCTGGTCCTTGCCCAGCCCGGCCTCGCCGGTGAAGGCGTTGATGGCGCCGAGGAAGAGGTTGCCCGAGATGTTCTCGAGGTGGCCGCGGTACTTGAGCCACGGGCCGGCCGCCGAGATGTGGTCGGTGGTGCACTTGCCCTTGGCCTTCACCAGCACCGGGAGCTCGAGGTAGTCGTTGCCGTCCCACGGGGCGAACGGCTCGAGCAGCTGGAGCCGGTCGCTGTTGGGGTCGACGGCGACGGAGACGCTGGCGCCCAGCGCCGACGGGGCGACGAAGGTGTCCTCGCCCGGGTCGAAGCCCTTGGCCGGCAGCTCCTCGCCGACCGGTGCCTCGAGGCGGACACGCGTTCCATCAGCACTGACGATCTCGTCGGTGAGCGGGTTGAAGTCAAGGGTGCCGGCCAGGGCGTAGGCGATGACCGTGTCGGGCGAGGCCACGAAGGCGAACGTGTTGGCGCTGCCGTCGTTGCGCTTCGGGAAGTTGCGGTTGTACGAGTTGATGATCGTGTTCGGCGTGGCCGGGTCCATGTCGGGCCGGTTCCACTGGCCGATGCACGGGCCGCAGGCGTTGGCCAGCACCGTGCCGCCGATGGCCTCGAGGTCGGCGAGCAGGCCGTCGCGCTCGATGGTGGCCCGCACCTGCTCGGAGCCGGGCGTGATGAGCAGCTGGGTCTTGGCCCGCAGCCCCTTGGCCGAGGCCTGGCGGGCGAGCGAGGCGGCCCGGGTGATGTCTTCGTACGACGAGTTGGTGCACGAGCCGATCAACGCGGAGGAGATCTCCAGCGGCCAGCCGTTCTCCTTGGCGGCGGCGCCGATGTCGCCCAGCTGGTGGGCCAGGTCGGGCGTGTGGGGACCGTTCACCTGGGGCTGCAGGGTCGACAGGTCGATCTCGATGACCTGGTCGAAGTACTTGGCCGGGTCGGCCAGCACCTCGTCATCGGCCCGCAGGTCGTGGGCCACGGCGTTGGCCGCATCGGCGATGGCCTCGCGCCCGGTCGACTTGAGGTAGCGGGCCATGGCCTCGTCGTAGGCGAACACCGAGGTGGTGGCCCCGATCTCGGCACCCATGTTGCAGATGGTGGCCTTGCCGGTGGCGCTGATGGAGTTGGCGCCGGGACCGAAGTACTCGACGATGGCGCCGGTGCCGCCCGCCACGGTGAGGATGCGGGCCACCTCGAGGATGACGTCCTTGGGGGCGGTCCAGCCCGACAGCTCGCCGGTCAGGTGCACGCCGATGAGCTTGGGGTAGCGCACGTTGAACGGGAAGCCGGTCATGACGTCGACCGCATCGGCGCCACCCACGCCGATGGCGACCATGCCCAGGCCGCCGGCGTTCGGGGTGTGGCTGTCGGTGCCGATCATCATGGCGCCGGGGAAGGCGTAGTTCTCGAGCACGACCTGGTGGATGATGCCGCTGCCCGGCTTCCAGAAGCCGATGCCGTACTTGGCCGACACCGTGCGCAGGAACTCGTAGACCTCGCTGTTGATGTCCTCGGCCACCGACAGGTCGGCGTCGGCCCCGACCTGGGCCTGGATGAGGTGGTCGCAGTGGACCGTCGACGGCACGGCGACCTGGGGGAGCCCGGCGGTCATGAACTGCAGCAGCGCCATCTGGGCTGTGGCGTCCTGCATGGCGACGCGGTCGGGGCGGAAGTCGGTGTAGCTGCGGCCCCGTTCGGTGCCGCCGGTCTCGGCGTCATCGAGGTGGTTCCAGAGGATCTTCTCGGTGAAGGTGAGGGCCCGGCCCTCGCGCTTGCGGCCCAGGGCCACCCGCTCGGCCAGGTGGCCGTACACCTCGTTGACCAATTCGATGGGAGTGGAGGCGGTGACGGCCATGGGGGCTCCTCAGTGCTTGCGTCGATCAGATTCGTAGACAAGTATAAGACAAGTGCGTCCGGTCCGCTATCTCGCCATCGCCGACGACCTGCGGGAACGAGTGGCGCGGGGCGAGTTCGCTGCCGGCCGGTTGCTGCCGAGCGAGTCGGAGCTTTCGGCAGCGTACGACGCCAGCCGGGTGACGGTCCGCAAGGCGCTGGAGGCCCTCCGCGACGAGGGACTGGTCGACGCCCGCCAGGGCTTCGGCTGGTTCGTGTCGGCCGACCCACTGCGCCAGTCGCTCGGTCGGCTCGGCACCATCGAGGGTCAGCTGGCGGCATCGGGCCTGGCCCCCGAGCGCCGGGTGCTCGACTTCCGCTTCGTGCCGGCGCCGGCGTGGGTGGCCAAGGAGCTCGGCCCCGGCTCGGTGCTCGAGGTGCGACGGCTCAACCTGGCCGACGGAGAACCCTTCGCCCGCGTCACCGTGTGGTGCCCGGAGAAGCTGGGCTCGTCGTTGTCGCGCGACGAGGTCGAGCGGTCACCGTTCTACGAGTGGCTGCCGATCGAGCTGGGCGGTGCCACCCAGACCATCGGAGCGGCGGCGGCCTCGGCCGACGACGCCGACGTGCTCGCCATCCCCGCCGGCTCGCCGGTGCTCGTCTGCCGGCGCATCACCACGTCGACGGACGGGGAACCGGTGCTATTGTCCGAGCACGTGTTCCCCGCCCACCGCACCGAGTTCGTGGTCGACCTGCCCCGGTCGGAGCCGTCCATCGCCCCGACCGGGATGCGTCTGGTCGAGTAGCTACGGCGTGCAGCCCGGCGGCAGCGGGCACCCCGCCTTGCCGACGGCCACCGCGGCCAGCTCCCGGCCGTCAGCGGCGAGGGCCCGCACGACCACGGGGCCGCCGGCCAGCACGAAGGTGCGCCGCAGCAGATCGCCCCGGCTGAAGCCGTCGGTGACCTCGACCGGGTTGACGGCGGCGACGAAGACCCGCCGGACGGGCCCGGACGACGTGGCGAGCGCTGCATGCCGGCGCGTCACCAGGCCCGGTCCGGAGACCTCGACGGTGGCGACGTCGGGGCCGACCGCGCCCCAGACGTGGTCGAGCTGAGGTCCGGCCGACATCGGCCCGACGACCAGGGTCTCCGCCGTCGCCCGCTCCACCAGGCACTCGCCCATGTAGCGGTAGCCGGGCTGGCCGTCGAGGCTGCTCACCGGCGTCCAGCACAGCTCGGCGTCCACCTGTCCCTCAAAGAGGCGGTGCTGGCGGCGGGCGAGCACCCAGCTCAAGTCGCCGTCGTGGCCCCGGGCCACCACGGTGGCGCCCTCGCCGGCGATGTCGTGGTCGAGCCGCTGACGGCTGATGGCTTCGACCCGTCCGCGGACCTCGTCGTCGAGCGCGCGGAGGCGCGACTCGGGCACGACGTCCGCGCCCGCGGCCAGCTCGACGAGCTGCCGAGCCGGCGGCAGGCTGCAGCACCCCAGGCCGGTGAACACGGCCAGGCCAGGGCGGCCGCCGACCACCGCCAGTTGGGCACCGCCGCTGACCCCGCTGTCGACCGTGCGACCGTCGATTCGGCGGCGGGCCGAGCCGTAGCCGGCGAGCTCCTCGGGGCCGGTGCTGGCCGGCGGCGTGAGCTGGCGCTGCGGATCTGGGCAGCGGAGCGCGAGGAGCAGCCGTTGCTCGGCCGGATCGACCCGGCGGACGAGGTAGTCGTGACGCTCGACGGTCAGGCGCGAGCCCCCGCCGCCGCCAAGCCAGCCGTCGGGCAGCCGGCCGACCCGGCCGGCGGACGCGCCGAGGGCGTCGGTGCCCACCCGGAGGCCGGTGACCGTCAGCGCCTCGGCCAACCTCATCAGGGCGTCGTCCGGCTGGTCGGTCACGCCTGACACCACCAGCCGGGTCTCGGGCGTCGCTTGGAGGGTGAGCGTGCGGCGGCCGCACCCAGGCTGGTCGCCCCACGGGCCGATCGACCCCTCCCTGCCGCCCACATCGACCGGCCGCCATGCCGTCGAGGCCGCCAGAGGGAGGTGGGGGCCGCCCCTGCGGGTGGTGACCACGAAGCGCTTGTCAGCGGGCCGGTCGACGCCGACCACGACCAGCTCGCCCGACCACAAGGAGAATCGCAACTGTGGGTCGAGGGGGTCGTCGCCGAGGTCGACGTCCTGGAGCGACGCGCGGTCCAGCAGCGTCGGCAGGGTCACGATGCCGGTGGCCGGCACCGGCGGCGCCGACGGTGGCCGTGAGCTGCACGCCGCTGTCGCCAGGGCGAGCACGAGGACGAGGCTCAGCCGCGGCATGCGGCCCAGCCTCGCGTGCTCGATCAGCCGCCCGCTACGGCCTGGGCCAGCGATGCGAACGTGTCGGTCGTGAACTCGCCGGTGATCCGCCCGACCACCTTGCCGCTGGCGTCGAGGCCGACCAGGTACGGGAAGCCGGGGAGGCCGTAGGCCGCCGCCGCCGTGCCGTCAGCGCTGTCGGCCAGCACCGGCGCCGTCCAACCCGCCTTTTGGAGCCAGGTCGATGGCGGGTAGTTGGGCTGGCTGGCGTTGGTGGCGGTGGCCACCGTGAGCAGCTCGACGCCGGCCGGCAGCGTGTGGCTCTTCAGGTACGTGACCAGCAGGGGCACCTCGCGCTGGCAGTGCGGGCACCAGTGCGCCACGAAGAGCACGAGCTTGGCCTTGCCGTCGTTGCCGATCGTCAACGGCGTGCCGTCGAAGGTGGCGCCGGTGAGGGTCGGCGCCACTTGCCCGATGGCCGGATCGGTGCCGCTGTCGGGCAGGGCGGGCAGTGGGTTGCCGGTCACGGTGACCGGCCGGGTCTCCTCGACGCCGGGAGCTGCTTTCGCCGTCGAGCCGCCGCTCGAGGCGACGACGGCGGCGATGAGGGCCACGAGCACGACGCCGGCGAGGCCGATCCAGAGCCAGGGCGGGCGCTTCGAGGGCATCAGGGTTCCTCCGGTCGGGCGACGGCGAGCAGGACGAGGATGAGGGCGAAGCCGGAGAGGGCCATGCCCGGGATGGTGAGGTAGCCGAAGCGCTTCACCCAGATAAGGGTGCACGGATTTGCCGGATCACACACCGTCGACTCCAACGTGGGGTAGCGCTCGAGCACCACGTGGTAGGTCGCGATCACGGCGCCGATGGCGGCCAGCACGGCGGCGTAGAGGCGGATGCCGAGGTCCCGGCGGACGGCGGCGATGACCAACATCGGGGCCAGCGGATACATGGCGATGCGCTGGTACCAGCACAGCTTGCACGGCGTGAAATGGGCGACCTCGGAGAAGTACAGGCTTCCCAGCGTGGCCACCACGGCCACGCAGGCGGCGAGGGCCAACGCCTGCGGCCCGATGGCGTCGGCCACCTGGCGGCGGTGGCCGGTGACGAACAGCAGGAGGCACACGAGCACGGCGACCTGGGCCACCACGGCCAGCAGGGCGAGGAACAGGGTGACGGTCTCGGTGTCCATCCCCTGCATGGTCGCCCGAACGTATCGGGAAGTTCCCGGGTTCCTCAGAGGAGCTGGGCGACTCGCTCGGCCAGCACCACGCACGTGAGGTACGGCGGCGCCGCCGGGAGGCGGGGGAGGCTCGATGCGTCCACCACCCGCAGCCCGTCGACGCCGATCACCCGGCACTCGGCGTCGAGCACGTCGCCCATGGCGCACGTGCCGGCCTGGTGGCCGTAGCTGATGACCGACGACGTGTCGGGGTCGGGCAGGTCGAGGAGGCGGTGCAGGCCGAGGGCGGCGAAGGCATCGGTGGCCTCCCACACCGCCAGCCGCTCGACCGCGAGGCGGAGGCGAGCGGCGTCGCGCTCGTCGAACCGCTGGGTTCGCACCTCGCCTTCGCGCACCGAGCCACGGTCGTCGAGATCGAGGAGGAAGGCGAGCACGCTCACCGTCGTGGTGGTGCCGTCGTCGGCCACCACCGTGGGGATCAGGTGGACGTCGCCGCCGTCCCACAGGACCTGGGCCGGGCTCCCGGCCAGGCCCGACGACCCCTCGTGTTGGTAGACCGACGCGACTCCGAGGTGGTCCTGGAGGCCGTCACCGCACTCGATGCCAGAGCGCTGGAGCAGCGGTGGGGTGCGGGTGGCGCCGCAGGAAACGATCACGTCGTGGGCCTTGATCGTCTCGCCGGCGGCGGTGCACACCCCGCCGTCGGCCACCCGCTCGACCGGCGTGTCGGTACGGATGTCGAGGTTGGGGCGGGCCCGGACCTCGGCCGTCAGGTAAGCCTCGCTGACCGTGCGCCGGTCGCCGTTCGGGTGACGGGCCGCCGAGAGGACCTGGGCGCCCGGGACACCGGCGAGGAAGGCCTCGGCCACACGGGACAGGCCGTCCCACGGTCGGACGCCGAGCTGGGTCTCGGCTCGCTCGAACAGGGGCTCGAGGTCGGCCCATGACCAGCCGGGCAGGTTCCAACCGTCGTAGTCGGCCGGCTTGCCACGCACGGCGGCGAGGAAGTTCACGGCCGAGGTGCCGCCGAGCCCGGTGCCGCGCACCGTCTCGACGGGCTTGTGGCCGACCATGGTGAAGGGCTCGGCCACGCCGCCGCCGCCGAACAGCTCCATGGCCCGGCGAGGGTCCCGGACCCGGGCGTCGTAGGCGGA
>JAOBWJ010000243.1 GCA_025463335.1 Acidimicrobiales bacterium | reverse complement strand
CTACGGCATCGACATCCTCCGCTACACCGAGACGGTCGAGACCGTGGCCCGCACGTCGCTGTCCTCGGAGGTGCTGCGGGGGCTCGGCTACTGGTTCTTCTACGGGGGCGACAAGCTCGGCTCCTGGATCGAGCCCGGGCGCAGCTACACCCAGCACCTGTGGCTCATCGCCATCGGGTTCGTCGTGCCCGCCGCCGCCATGGCCGCCGCCGTGGCCGTGCGCTGGCGGTACCGGGCCTATTTCGTGGCCCTCGTCCTGCTCGGCACGGCCGTCGCCGTGGGCGCCTACCCCTACCCTGCCCCCTCCCCCGTGGGTTCGCTGTTCAAGGCCTTCGCCCGCTCGTCGACCGCCGGCCTGGCCCTCCGTTCGACCCCCCGGGCCATTCCCCTGGTGGCGCTCGGCCTCGCCATGCTGGTCGCTGCCGGTCTGGCCGCCCTGGCCGTGCGTCGACCCCGGGCCGCCACCGGCTGCGCCGTCGCCGTGGCCATCGTGGCTGCCGTCGGCATCCCGCCGCTGTGGACCGGCAACTTCATCGGCGAGAACCTCCAGCGCCCGGAGGACGTCCCGCAGTACTGGAAGGACGCCGCCGCCTACCTCGACGGGAGGGGCGACGCCACCCGCGTGCTCGAGATCCCGGGCGCCGACTTCGCCTCCTACCGATGGGGCAACACCGTCGACCCCGTCCTCCCCGGGATGATGGACCGGCCCTACGCCGCCCGCGAGCTCATCCCCTACGGGTCCGAGGCCTCGGCCGACCTGCTCGCCGCGTTCGACCGTCGGCTCCAGGAAGGCGTGCTCGAGACCGGCGCCATCGCACCGGTGGCCCGGCTCATGGGTGTGGGCGACGTCGTGGTCCGCTCCGACCTCCAGTACGAGCGCTACCGCACTCCCCGCCCGCTCACGCTCTGGAACCTGCTCACCAACCCGGTCCCCGCCGGGCTCGGGTCGCCCAAGGGCTTCGGCAAGGCGGTGCCCAACGTCGCCATCGACAAGCTGCCGCTGCGCGACGAGATCTTCCTCGCTACGCCGGCATCCACGCCGAACCCCCCGCCGGTGAGCGCGTTCCCGGTCCAGGATCCGCTGCCGATCGTGCGGGCTCGGGCGGCGGGCGGCACCCTCGTGGTGGCCGGCGACGGCGAGGGCGTGGTCGAGGCGGCCTCGGCCGGACTGCTGGGTGGCGACGAGGTGCTCCTCTACTCGGCGGCGCTGGCCAAGCAGCCGGACGTCCGCCGCCAGGCGTTGACCGACGGCGCCGCCCTCCTCCTCACCGACACCAATCGCAAGCGGGCCCGCCGTTGGAGCACGGTGCGGGAGAACACCGGCTACACGGAACGGGCCGGCGAGACCCCACTGGTCGAGGACCCGGCCGACAACCGACTGCCGCTGTTCCCGGACGCGACCGACGCCGCCTACACGACCGTGGAGCAGCGCGGCGCGGCCAGCGTGCAGGCCAGCGACTACGGCAACCCCGTCAGCTACACGGCGGAGGATCGTCCGGCCAACGCCTTCGACGGCGACACCACGACTGCCTGGCGCACCGGCGCCTTCGACGCCGTGAAGGGCGAGCGTCTGGTGCTGAAGACCAAGGCGCCGGTCACCACCAACCACGTCACCGTGGTGCAGCCGCTCACCGGCCCTCGCAACCGGTTCATCACCCGCCTGGCCGTGGCGGTCGACGGGAAGCGGGTCGGCACGTTCGCCCTCGACGACCGGTCGCGCACCGAGGCCGGCCAGGACCTCGACCTCGGCCGCCAGTACCGGTTCTCGACCCTCACCCTCACCATCGAGGGCGACAACGTCGGGAAGCGAGCGCTCTACGACGGCTTCAGCGGCGTCGGCCTGAGCGAGGTCCGGGTGGCCGACGTGCACGTCGACGAGGTGGTGAAGCTGCCCACCGACCTCCTCAGCACCGCCGGGAAGGGTTCGCTGGACAACCCGCTGACGATCCTGCTGTCGCGACTGCGGGCCAACCCCCAGGAACTGGTCCGCAGCGACGAGGAGCGGTCGATGGCCCGCTCGTTCACGCTGCCCACCGCCCGCACGTTCTCGCTCTCGGGCGAGGCCCGCATCTCGGCGGCCGTGCCGGACGAGGTGGTCGACCGGCTGCTCGGGACCACAGGGGCGGGCGCCCGCTCATCGCGTCACCTTGCCGGTGACCTCGGCGCCCGCGCCTCTTCGGCAATCGACGGCAACCAGGCCACGGCGTGGACGTCGGGCTTCGGCGGCCAGGTCGGCGACTGGGTCGACGTCGACATCCCCGCCGCTCCCGTCGACCACCTCGACCTGTCGGTGGTGGCCGACGGCTTCCACTCGGTGCCGACCCGGGTGGTCATCACCACCGACCTGGGCGACCGCCGGGTCGTCGACGTGCCCGCCGTGCGCGACGGCGCCCACCGGGACGCCACGGCCGCCGCCCCCATCACGTTCCCCGCCGTGCACGGCCACACCCTGCGGCTCACCGTCGACGCCGTGCGGCCCACGGTGACCACCGACTGGTTCAGCGGCGAGCCGCTCGACATGCCGGTCGCCATCGCCGAGCTCGGCGTGCCCGGCCTGCCGCTGGTGCGGGTCGGCACCGTGTCCCCGGCGTGCCGAAACGATCTGCTCACCATCGACGGCCATCCGATGCCGATCAGCATCCAGGGCACGACGGCCGATGCCACCAAGCGCAATGCGCTCAGTGTCGTCGCCTGCGGCGACCTTCCTCAGCTGTCGGCCGGCCAGCATGTCCTGCGGGCGGCCCCCGGCATGACGAGTGGCTTCGACCTCGACCGCCTGGTGCTGGCCTCGGCCGCCGGTGGTGGCACGGCCGTGCCCGGCCCTACCGGCGCCGAGCCCACCGCTGCCGCGGCCAAGGTCGAAGTCCTCCGCTCCGGCCACACGTCGTTCGACCTCCGGGTCACCGGGGCGACGACGCCGACGTGGCTCGTGCTCGGCCAGAGCAACTCCAAGGGTTGGCACGCCACGGTCGACGGCGCCGGCGACCTCGGGACGCCCCAGATCGTCGACGGCTATGCCAACGGCTGGCGGCTGGCCGCCGCCGATGGCCCCGTCATCATCCACCTGCGCTGGACCCCGCAGCGCGAGGTGTGGGTAGCCCTGTGGCTGTCGTTGGCCGGCGCACTTGTCTGCCTCGGCATCGTGCTGGGCTCCTTCCGGCGCCGGACGTGGGGCACCGTGGGCGCGGCAGGAGCCGCGCCGGCGCTGCGCGACCGGCAGTGGGCAACCGGCGAGCCGGCTGGGGTCGTGCCCACGGTCCTCGCCGCCCTTGGCACCGGCGTGGCGTCCGGCCTCGTCGTTCACCCCCTCTTCGGGCTCGCCACCGGTCTCCTCACCGCCGCCGCCCTGCGCCTGCCAAGGGGGCGGATCGTCGGCGCTGCCGCGCCGGTGTTCGTGGTGGCCACCGCCGCCTTCACCATCGTCAAGCAGTGGCGCAACGGGTTCCCGCCCGACTTCGGGTGGGCCGACTTCTTCCGGCCGGCCCACTACCTGACCTGGGCCGCGCTCTGGGTGCTGCTGATCACGTTGCTCACCGATCGGCTGCGGTCGTCCACCGACAAGTCACAGGGTCGTCCTCTGGATGCACACAGGGACGAGGGTTCATGATCGACCCATGGGCTACGAGGTGACCACCGCTGACGGGACGACCGAGCTGGTGACGGGCGCCGACGCGTACCAGCAGGAGGGCCCGCTGACCACGTTCTTCCGCACCGACGCCGGCCGCCGGGTCGTCGACTGCTGGAGCGTCCGCCTGGCCAGCTATCGCACCGCCGAGGTCACCCGCATCCGCCGGGTGGAGGTTGCGGCCGCCTGACCGGGCTCGCCGGCACCTCGGAGAACGCTCGCAACTTCCTGCGAAACTGCTCAGAACCTCCCGCGGCACGCCGAGACGACGCTGACGGCGGCCAACCAGTGGCGCCGATCAGGGGGATCAAACGTGAAGCAGTTCCGCAAGATCAAGAGCGTGAGGACGAAGATCCTCGCCGGTTTCCTCACCGTGGTGGCGGTCACGGTGCTCGTGGGCATCAACGGCCTTCGCACCACGTCGGCCCAGCACGACGTGTCGGTCAGCATCTACACGCAGAACACCAAGCCCTTGGAGGACCTCGCGAACCTGCGAGCGGCGTTCAACCGCATCCGCATCAGCGCCCTCGACCACCTGATCGTCCCCGATGCGAAGAGCAAGGCCGCCGACGAGGTGGCCATCGCCGCCGAGGTCGCGACGATCAAGAAGCTCGCGAGCAACTACGACAAGCAGATCACCACGACCGCTGGACGGCAGGCCTTCGATCGTCTCGACAAGAGCTGGCAGGAGTACGTACAGATCTTCGACACGAAGCTGAAGCCGCTGCAGCGTGCAAACAACTCCGATGCCGCCTACGCAGTGATCCGCGACACGGCCAGGCCCGTCGCCAAGGAGGCGGGCGTCGCGCTCGACGACCTCTTCAACATCGAGGTCACGTCGGCCCGACAGGCCGTCGACGCGTCTGCGTCCGACTACGACGCCAGCCGCTCGCAGACCCTTGCCCTGCTCGCCCTGGCCGTTGCCGCCGCGGTGGCGCTGTCGTTGCTGCTGGCCAAGGCGATCACCGGCCCCCTCCGCCGGACCGTGGACGCCCTCACCGCCGCGGCCCGGGGTGACCTGACCGTCCGCCTCGACGTCGACTCGAAGGACGAGGTCGGTCAGGCCGGCGACGCCTTGAACGAGATGCTGGCGAAGACGTCGGACGTCGTCCGGGCCATCACCGAGAACGCAACGACCCTGGCATCGTCCTCGGAAGAACTCTCCGCTGTGTCCCAGCAGCTCGGGGCCAGCGCCGAGGAGACCTCGGCGCAATCCTCGACGGCGTCCGCCGCGGCCGAGGAAGTCTCGGCCAGCGTCAGCACGGTCGCCGCCGGCGCCGAGGAGATGGGCGCGTCGATCCGGGAGATCGCCAGCTCGGCGACCGAGGCGTCTCGGGTCGCGAACGACGCGGCCAACGCCGCCGAGTCGACGACCCGAACGGTCGCCAAGCTCGGCGAGTCCTCGGTGGAGATCGGCGAGGTCATCAAGACCATCACGTCGATCGCCGAGCAGACCAACCTCCTCGCCCTCAACGCGACCATCGAGGCCGCGCGCGCCGGCGAGGCCGGCAAGGGCTTCGCCGTGGTGGCCAACGAGGTCAAGGAGCTGGCCAAGCAGACCGCCGAAGCCACCGAGGACATCGCTGGCAAGGTCACCGCCATCCAGGGCGACGCCCAGGCGGCCACGCAGGCGATCGCCGAGATCACCGAGGTCATCGGGCGGATCAACGAGATCCAGTCGTCGATCGCATCGGCCGTCGAGGAGCAGACCGCGACCACCAGCGAGATCGCCCGATCGGTCGACGAGGCCGCCACCGGGGCCACGGAGATCGCGTCGAACGTCAGCAACGTTGCTGCTGCGGCCAAGGACACCTCGGTCGGCGCCGCCGGCACGCTCGAGGCGTCGAAGGACCTCGCTCGCATGGCGGACGAGCTCCGGCGGCTCGTCGGTCAGTTCACCATCGTCAGCTCGGGCAGCGCGAGAGACATGAAGCGAGTGCCGTTGCCCACGCCGGCGTCCACCTCGTCGATGTCGGCGCCGACCCAGTTCGGCGCCGACCGGGACGAAGCGGTGGGCGAGCTCGCCGGCGTCTGACGCCAGCGGGCAGACCGGGAAGGGGTGGGCGCGCCGGGACGCGCCCACCCTCTGCCGCAGCCGCTACGCCCGGCCTTCCCGCAGCGAGCCCACGGCCTTGTCGATGCGTCGCTGTCGGGTTTCCGCTGTCTTCGCTCCTTCGACAGCCAGAACGTGGCGCAACCGGTTGCTGTAGGACAGGCCGTCGAAGCACCGTCGAGCCTCGCCGTCACCGTCGAGGGCGCTGGCGAAGTCGGCCGGCACCGTGACCTCGCGGGGCTCGGTGTCGAGCTCGATGTCCGCGTCGACATCGTCACCGGCGGCCACCCCGGCAGCTGTCCGGTTCTCGGCGCTGAGGGGCACCATGAACCTGCCGCCCATCGACGCCACCGTGGTGCGGTAGGTGTGGGCTCCGACCGTGATGCGAACGGCCGGCTTCTTGCCCGACGCGAGGGCGTCGACGACCTCGTCGGGGACAGGGATGCCCGTTGCGGTCTTGCCGCCGAGCTCCACGGTGCTCCGGAACCGCATTCGCTGCACTCCTCTGGGGTCGGTCAGCCGCCGGAGACGGCGGGCAGGACGGCGACCTCGACGCCGTCGGGCACCACCGTGTTCAGTTCGTCGAGGTCACGGGCGTTGTCGGGTCCGACGAAGATGTTGACGTGGCGGCGGAGGGTGCCGGCTTCGTCGCACAGGCGTCGGCCGATGGCGGGATGGACGTCGGCAACGGCGTCGAGGACGGCGCCGACCGTGACCGGCGCCGGCAGCTCGAGCTCGAGCCGCTCGGCCCCGCCGGCGTGAACCTGCAGTGCGGCGGCGAGGCGAACGACGACGGTCAATGGAGCACCGCCGTCTTCACGCACAACACCGGCGGTAGGTGACGGGCCAGCTCCTGCCAGGACTCGCCGGCGTCGGGCGAGCCGAACACGTCTCCGGTGCGGGTGCCCACGTACAGCCCGGCCGGGTCGAGGGCGTCGGCCGCGAACCCGTCTCGCAGGACGGTGAGCCAGGCGTTCTCCTGGGGCAGGCCCTGCTCCAGCCCCTCCCACGACTCGCCGCCATCGGTCGTCCGGTAGACGCGGAACCGACCGTCCGGCGTGCACCGGAAGAAGTCCGACTCCAGGGGCAGGACGTAGGCCGTGCCCGGATGGTTGGGGTCGACCACGACCGGGAAGCCGAACGTCGAGGGCAGGTCGTCGGCACCCACTTCGTTCCAGCGGCCCCCGAAGTCGTCGGAGCGGTACACGCCCCAATGGTGCTGGCAGAAGAGAGTGTCGGGCTCGGTGGGATGGCGATCGACCTTGTGCACGCACTGGCCGAACTCCGGCTCCGGCGGCGGCAGGAACCGGGGCACGATGCCCTTGTTGGCGGCCTCCCAGGTCTGGCCGTCGAGCGTGCGGTAGAAGCCGGCAGAGGACACGGCGATGCCGAGCCGGGGGCCGCCCGCCGGGTCGGGCACGATCGTGTGGAGGCACAGGCCCCCGCCGCCCGGCTGCCATTGGGCCCGATGGGGGTGGTTCCAGAGGCCCTCGTCGAGCCGGAACGACTCGCCGCCGTCGTCGGAGCGGAACAGCGCCGCCGGCTCCACGCCGGCGTAGACCACGTCGGGCTGGTTGTCGCCGGCCGGCTGCAGCTGCCACACATGGGCCACGGCCGCACCGGTGTGGTCGGGGAAGGCCAGGGTCTGGGGCTCAGGCTCGACCCAGGAAGCGCCCAGATCGTCGGACCGGTAGATCGACGGACCCCAGTGCGAGCTGGTGGCGCCGACGAGCAGTCGGGTGCGGCCGTTGCGGCAGTCGAGGGTGGCGGCGTAGATCTCCTCGCCCCGGAACCACGGCCCGGTGAGCTGCCAGCTCGATCGGTCAGGCTCGGCCGCCAGGGCAAACAGACCCTTCGTGGTGCCGACCAGCACGACGACGTCTCCGGACGTGGCCTCGATGCGCTCCATGAGGGTGAGACGCTACGACGCGGCGGAAGTCATCGCACTCACATCGGCACCACTGCTACCGCGCTGATCTCGACCAGGAACTGGGGATTGGCCAGCCCGGCCACGACCGCCACGCTGATGGCGGGCGGCTCGCCGCGGTCGCCCCACAACGCCTGGAAGGCGCGGAACCCGTCGACAAGGGGCTGACCGTCGACCACGTGGATGGACCAGCTCACCACGTCGGCGAGCTGGGCGCCGGCCTCGGCCAGCACCAGCTCCACGTTGTGAAGCGCCTTCGTGGTCTGCGTGGCGAGGTCGTGCCCGACGATGCCGTTGACGTCGACGGCGTTCTGGCCGCCGACGAAGATCGTCCGAGCCGGCCCCGACACGGCTACCGCCTGGGAGAAGACGGCGCTGCTCGGCATCGCCGACGGGTTGAGGTGCTCCACGCGGAACGTCACGGCACCAGTATCCGTGACCGCCCATGACTCTGTCCCCGAGAGACGAGGGCCGAGCGTCCCTCGCCCGGCCCCCGTGGGTCAGTCGTCGTAGCGCTCCACATAGGGCTCTCGAGTGCCGAGCTTCGCCAAGCCACGGCTCACGAGGTAGGCCGCGACGATGAAGGCGGCGTACCGCCAGCCGTCCGTGCGGGAGAGGGAGTCCTCGTCGGCATAGGTGGCAACGAGCACGCCGGCGACGGCCAGCAGCATGATGTAGAACTCGGTCGTCTTGAACGCCTGCTTCGCTTCGGTGAAGGTCCGGCGGGTGGGCGCGCTTCGGGCTCGGCCCCGATCTCGAACGTCCGCGGATCCGGTGGTGGTGTGTGCGGTCATGGTTCCGCCTTCCGATAGGGCCAGGCAGGTCGGGAGCCACATCATCAGCGAGCGGTTCTTCGACCTGCTGGCTGGGGGTTCTGGACCGACGACGAGGTACCCCACGAGGGAGGAGTCGCAACCTCAAGCGCGCCAAATCCCGAACGGCGCGTCAGTCTTTGGTGGCCACCGCGTTGGGGGTGACGTTCATCTTCGGCTCGTAGGCCGCCACCTCGACGTCGCGGGCGACACCGCCGAGCTTGGCCGCCAGGTCGGCCCGGCAGGTGTCGCACGGGCCGTAGTACCGGGCCGATGCCGGCGCTTGGCAACGCGGGCAGGTGAAGTCGAGCGGGGTCACCCGGCCAGGGTGGCAGACCCGAAGCCGTCGGGGTTGGACGCCTGCCAGCGCCAATGGTCGGCCACCATGTCGTCGAGCGAGCGGCTGGCCGTCCAGCCGAGAAGCTCCCGGGCCGAGCGCGGGTCGGCCCACACCGCAGCCACATCGCCGGGGCGGCGGGGCCCGATCTCGTAGCGAATCTCCCTGCCCACGGCGGCCGATGCCGCCCGGACCACGTCGAGCACCGAGTAGCCGTTGCCGGTCCCGAGGTTGACCGGCACGGCACCGTCGATGTGGTCGAGCGCCTGCAGGGCGGCCAGGTGACCCGCGGCCAGGTCGACCACGTGGATGTAGTCGCGCACGCCGGTGCCGTCGGGCGTGGGGTAGTCACCGCCGTGGATGGTGACGTGGTCACGCCGGCCCACCGCCACTTGCATGACGTAGGGCATGAGGTTGTTCGGGATGCCGGTCGGGTCCTCGCCGATTCGCCCGCTCGGATGGGCGCCGACCGGGTTGAAGTAGCGCAGGAGCGTCATCCGCCACCCCGGCTCGGAGGCCGCCACGTCCCGCAGCATCTCCTCGATGTAGAGCTTGGTCCGCCCGTAGGGGTTGGCGGCACCGAGCGGCGCCGACTCGGTGACCGGGATCTCCTCGGGGTCGCCGTACACGGTGCAGGACGAGGAGAACACCAGGTCTCGCACGCCGTGCCGTTGCATCGCCTTGAGCAGTTGGACGGTCCCGGCCACGTTGTTCTCGTAGTACCTCAGGGGCTGCTCGACCGACTCCCCGACCGCCTTCAGCCCGGCGAAGTGCACGACGGCGTCGACCGGCCCTTCGGCGAAGGCAGCCTCCAGCCCGGGCTCGTCGAGCAGGTCGACCCGGTGGAACGACAGGCTGCCGCTCGGCGCCAGTTCCCGCACCCGGGCGAGGGCGATCTCGCTGCTGTTGGACAGGTTGTCGACGACGACGACGTCCCAGCCGGCCTCCAGCAGGACCACGCACGTGTGGCTCCCGATGTAGCCGGCACCACCGGTGACGAGCGCTGTGGGCATGACCCTTCTGTCTAGTCCGGGTCGGTCGAGCGCCGGAGTCGCTTGGTCTCCGACCGCCGCCGCTTGGCGTCGACCCGCCGCACCTGGGAGGAGCGCGTCGGCCGGGTCGGCCGCCGGGGCGTGTCCACGTGGAGGGCGTCCGCCAGTCGCTCCCGTAGCCGGTCGAGGGCCAGGGCCCGGTTGCGGACCTGCGAGCGCTCGTCGGACGCCACCGCCCGCACCTCGGGGCCCAGCTTGTCGAGCAGCCGCTGCCGCTGCCGGGGGCCCAGCGAGGGCGATCCGGCCACGTCGAACACGACCTCGGCGCGGGTGTCGGCGGTGTTGGCGTGCTGCCCACCCGGGCCGCCACTGCGGGAGAACCGCCAGCGCAGCTCGGACAGTGGGATGGCACACGAGCGGGTGACCATGAGGTGCTCCGCCGGCGGCATGGCCCAACGGTACGGTCAGGAGGTGCCCGCCGCAGCCACCCGCACGCTGCGGCCGACCCGCCCGCTCGACCTGGCCCGCACCCTCCGGCCAGTGCGCCGGGGCGGCGGCGACCCGTGCATGCGCCTCTGGGCCGACGAGTGCTGGCGGGCCACCCGCACCCCCGACGGCCCTGCGACCCTGCACCTCCGCCAAATCGGGGGTGAGGTCCTGGGCGAGGCGTGGGGCCCGGGCGCCGGGTGG
>JAOBWJ010000229.1 GCA_025463335.1 Acidimicrobiales bacterium | reverse complement strand
GCGACGGTCCGCATCAGAAGGCGAGCAGGTACTTGTCGCGCTCCCAGGCGGTGACGTTGGTGTGGTAGTCGTCCCACTCGCCCCGCTTCATGTCGATGTAGGACGACACGAAGTCGGCGGGGAGCGTCTCGTGGACCAGCGGGTCCTCCTCGAACGCCTCGATGGCCTCGAGCAGCGTCCGGGGCAGCCGGATGGCGCCCTCGCCCGCCTTCGTCCAGTCGTAGGTGATGTCCTCGACCGGGTCACCGGGATCGAGCCCGAGCCGGACGCCCTCCAGGCCGGCGGCCAGCATCAGGGCAGCGGTGACGTAGGCGTTGGCGGTGGAGTCGACGCCGCGGTTCTCGACCGCCGGCCGGTTGCGGGGCAGCCGCATCATGCACGAGCGGTTGTTGTCGCCGTAGGCGGCGAACACCGGCGCCCACGAGATGGTGCCGTCGGCCAGGCGGGGGGCCAGCCGCTTGTAGGAGTTCACCGTGGGCGTGGCCACCGCCGCCAGCGAGCGGGCGTGGCGGATGATGCCGGCGGTGAACGAGTACGCCGTCTTGCTCCACCCCTTGCCCCGGGTGTCGGCCTCGTCGCGGAACAGGTTGGCGCCGGTCTCGACGTCGGCCAGGCTCATGTTGAAGTGGGCGCCCGACCCCCACGCCTCGCTGTAGGGCTTGGGCATGAACGTGGCGATGAGGCCGGCCTGCTTGGCCACCTGCTTCACGAGGAGGCGGAAGAACGTCAGCCGGTCGGCCATCTCGAGGGCGGGGGCGTAGGTGAAGTCGAACTCGTACTGGCCGTCGCCGCCCTCGGTGTCGAAGCTGAACAGGCCGAAGCCGGTCTCCTCCAAGTAGTGGGCCATGGGGCCGAGGAAGCCCATGGCGTCCATGGCCGCCTCGGCGTCGTAGGCCGGCGTGGGGTTCAGCGTCCCCGAGCGGGCCATGGGCTCGAGGTAGCCGTCGGCCCGGCCCAGGGACTCGGGCTTGAACGCGAACAGCTCGACCTCGACGCCGAGGTTCAGCAGGAAGCCCTCGTCGGCGGCCGCCGCGACCTGCTTCTTGAGCATCGAGCGGGTGCAGTGGTCGAACGGCACGGTGCCGCCGTAGAGGAGGTCGGCCGCCATCCACACGAAGCGCCGGTCCCACGGGCAGATCTTCAGCGTCGACGGGTCGGGCATGGCCACGCACTCGTCCTCGTTGGGCGTCATGCGGCCGAGGTCGCCCATGCCGCGGGGCGTGTAGCGCTCGGACCCGGCCAACAGGTTGGGCAGATGGCTGATCGGGATCACCTTCGACTTGCTGCGGCCGGTGATGTCGATGAAGCCACCGAGGGCGAACTCGACACCCTGTGCGGCCAACGACTCGGCGAGGGCGACGTGCTCCGGGTCGATCTGCTTGGCGGTGTCCATGGGCGGTCTCCTTGGTGCAGGGGGGTTCAGGGGGCAGACAGAGGTGGGACTGGCGCCGGGCCGAGCGGCGGCTTCTCGACCCGGCCCCGCTCGACCCGGTCGACGATGGCGGCGACGGTGCGGTCGAGGAGGAGCTGGCCGAGCTCGACCGTCGCCTCCGACGGGCGGCCGGTGACGCCGTTGGTCGAGAGGGCGGGCGCCGTGTAGCGGAAGACGAGGTCGGCGGTGCGGTCGGGGTCGTCGGCGGTGGCGATGCGGTCGAGGTGCACCAGCTCCGGGGCGACCACGAGCATGAGCGACGTCTCGGCCCGATGGGCATGGACGTCGTCGCCGTCGAGCACCGTCTCCCGGGCCACGACGGGGTCGAGGCTCCACCAGTCGACGACGCCCACCTGCAGGTCGGGCCGGAACAGCCGCAGGTGGTCGGTGGCGATGCCCAGCGACGCCGAGTTGCCGAAGTGGGAGTTCACGAACAGCAGCCGGGTCAGGCCCGACGTGGCCGCCCACTCGGCGTACTGGCGCACGACGGCGGCCAGCAGCTCGGGCGACAGCGACAGCGTCCCCGGCAGGCGGGTGCCGTGCCCGTAGCTGCACGCCACCGGGATGGCAGGGAGAACCGGCGCGCCGGTGCGATCGGACACGGCGTCGCACAGGGCGGTGGCGATGATGGTGTCGGTCCCCGTCGGCAGGTGGGGCCCGTGCTGCTCGGTGGCACCGACCGGGACCAGGCCGACCTCGCCCTCCCCCGCCTCCCGCAGGTCGGCGAGGTCCGGCCACGCCTGCAACTCCCACCGGCGCGTCATCGGCAGCCCCCGGAAAGCGAGGGCACGGCCACGGGGTCGCCGATGTTCAGCACGATGTCGTCGCCCTGCCGGTAGGTGGCCGAGAACTGCCCAGTGGTCGCCCGCTCGTCGACGATGGTGAGGGCGTGCTCGCCGACCTGCACGTGGGTGAAGCCGTCGTCGGTCATCTCCACCACCAGGCCACCGGTGGCGGGCAGCTTGCGCCACACCTCCACGTAGGCGACCTCGGCGCCGTCGATCACGAACGTGCCCCGCTCGATGAGGTCGGCCCCGTCCCACTCGACGAAGCCGACGTCGGTCACCGCCGCCGGACCGCCGGCCAGGTCGATGTCGTGGCCCCACCGCAGGCAGGGCGGCTCCCAGCTGGTGTGGCCGGCGAAGCAGTCGAGGCCGTCGCCCCCCGCCACCAGCGGGACGCGGATGTCGGCGTAGGCCGACCACCCCTGCACCCACATGACGTGCGCGCCCGCCGAGGCGGGCTCGTCGCCGAGGGCGATCGACACCCGCTGCCAGGCACCGACGAACGCTTCCGGGATCATCGGCCCACCCGGTCGAGGAGCCGCTCGTGGAAGTGGGTGATCGGCAGTTCGTGGGCTGCCGCCAGCGGGCCGACGGCGAAGTCCGGGGAGCGCACGGCCGCCTGGATGCGCTCGCAGGCGAGGCCGTCCTCGGCGTGAAGGACGGTCGACACCATGGCCACGAAGGCGTCGACGTCGTGGTCGTCGCCCGGCTCGGCCCGCACCCGGAGGTCGATCGTCGTGTGCCGGGGGCCGCGGGGCAGGCACTGGTAGGTCATGAAGAAGCCGGCGCCGGTGGCGAAGGGCAGGTTCGGGAAGATCAGGTGGGCGCCCGAGCCCCAGTCGTCACGGTCGATGTGGCTGATGGGCGGGAAGCCCCGAACGAACTGGGCGGCGTCGGCGACACCTTCGCGGGGCGGCTCGTAGAAGGCCCAGTGGCTGCCACAGCTGCGCCACCGGTGCCGCGGATGGTCGTAGTCGGCCAGGCTCTGCTCGTGCAGGTACCAGAGGTGGTACACGTCGATGTGGTTCTCGATGTAGAGCTTCCAGTTCGACGCCACCTCGAAGCGGCAGTGGGCCACCTCCACCAGCTCGTCCGGACGGAAGGTGCCGATGTTGGCGGGCAGGTCCCCCAACCAATCGGCCAGCGGCTCGGCGACCTCGGCGTCGGCGTGCACGAAGACGAACCCGGCCCACACGTCGACGGCGGCCCGGCGCCCGCCGAGGCCCTGCGCCTGCAAGCGGCCGCTGGCATCACGATGTACGGCGACGAACTGGTCCCCGACCTCGACCACCACCGGACGGCCGTCGCTCGGCACGTCGGATACTGGGCCGACGAACCACCAGGTGCGGCCGAACAGGGCACGCTGCTCCAGCGCGAACCACTCCTCCGACCAGTAGGCCTCGGCCGGGAGCAGGAAGCGGGCGGTGGCCGTCACGATGCACCCACGGCAGCCAGGACGTTGCGGTGGAAGGCGGTGATGGGGGCCTCGTGGTCGGCGGCCAGCGGTCCCACCCCGAACGCCGGGGAGGCCAGCGTGGCCTGCACCCGCTCGCACGCCTCGATGTCCTCGACGATGAATGACTGCACGGCCGCGAGCAGCTGGTCGGCGTCGGCATCCGGTTCGGCTCGCACCCGGAGCTCGATGCGGGTGTGGTCCGGCGCCACCGGGACGGCGACGTAGGTGGCCACGAACTCGGCGGCGGTCGCCACCATGAGGTTCGGGAACACGAGGTGGGCGCCGAGGCCGTGGCGGTCGCGACCGTCGAGGTGCCCGATGGCCACCGTGCCGCTGGTCAGCTCGGCGCCGGCCAGGTCGTCGTGGCGGAGCGGCTCGTAGCTGAACCAATCGGCACCCACCTGGCGGTGTTCGAAGCGAGTGTGGTCGAAGTCGCCCAACGACCGCTCGTGCAGGTACCAGAGGTGGTACACGTCGATGTGGTTCTCGACGAACAGCTTCCAGTTGCAGCGAGCGTCGAGATGGGCAGTGGCCACCTGCCGGAGCGCGCCCGGGCGGAAGCTGCCGAGGTTGGCCGCCAGCCCGGCCACCGCGTCGGCCAAGGGTGACGCGGCCGGGTCGGGATGCACGAACACCATCCCCTCCCACTCTCCGACGGTCGCCGGCAGCAGGCCCCAGTCGGAGGGCTCGAGGTCGGGGAACTGCTCGCGACGTTGGGGCACGACCTGGAGCGCGCCATCGAGGCCGTAGCGCCACTGGTGGTAGAAGCAATCGATGGTGCGCTCGCACCGCCCGGTGCCGGTGAGCAACTGCATGCCACGGTGCCGGCAGAGGTTGTGGAAGGCCCGCAGCCCGCCGTCGGCGCCGCGCACGACGAGCAGCGGCGCGTGGCCGACGGTGACGGCGACATAGTCCCCGGGTTCGGCGAGCTCCTCGCTCGCCGCGGCCAGCGCCCAGCGAGCCGTGAAGAGCTCCCCCAGCTCCCGCTCGAGCCAGTCAGCTGAGCGGTAGGCCTCTGTGGGAAGGAGGTACGAGCCGCTGGTGGTCTCTGGAATCACTGCTCATAAGCCAACTTCAGCAGTGTTTCATGGCTGACTCCCCCCTGTTGCCGATGAATCAGCATCTGCTGATGCGCCTCTGACGCGGGTGGGGCCGGCGTGGGCACGGAGGTCAGTCATGCTTCAGCGCTCCGACACGAGCTCGTCGTCAGCGGGGAGCTGCGCCGGAAACAGTGCGTCCGTACGGTGCGGGAATGTTCCCGTTGCGCACGTTGGCCGAAGGGATTGCCGCGGAGCGGTCCAAGCCTGGGGGCACGACGTCGGCTGCGCCGGAGGATGCCGGCAAGGGCGACCAGGTCGCCGACGTGCCGGCGAAGGACAGTCCTACTCCGACCCGTCGGTGACGTCGCTCATGATCGAGAAGGCGAGGAACTTGGCGGCATCGTCGAGCGCCTTCCAAGCCTCGGCGATCTCGCCGTGGACCTTCCCGAGGCGGTTGACCTCGGCCGTGGCGGTGGCGTGGTCGCCGGACCGCATGGCCTCGGCCATGACCGACGAACCGTCGGCCACCGCCGCCGGGTCCTCCAGGGCGGCCGTCAACCGAGCCTGAGCTCCGGCCATCCGTAGCTCGGCCTGGACCCGCATCTCGCTCTTGGCGTAGGGCATTCGAGCGAGGCTACGCGGGACCCGTGCGCCGTCAGCGAAAGATGGTGGCCACGCTGGAGAGGACGAGCAGCAGGAGCGCAGCGAGGATCACCACAGCGACCGTCTTCCGCCAGCGGTACATGGCGAGCAGGCTAGGACCTCGTCGGCCACCCCCCTGACGTCACACCAGGTTGGGGGTGGCGAAATCGGCAGGACTCGGACGGTTGACCGGGGTCAGACTCATGGGGGTGTTCGTCGCCGAACCCGTCCTCGGGACCGCGGTCCAACGGCTCGTGGCGGCCGGTTGCATCAACGCCGCCGAGGAGGCCGCGGAGCTCCTCGGCGGCGCCCCCGACGAGCACACGCTCGAGGCGTGGCTCTGCCGGCGGGAGCAGGGTGAGCCACTGGCCTGGATCACCAGCACGGTCCTGTTCTGCGGCCAGCCGCTGTACGTCGCACCGGGCGTCTATGTCCCTCGGGTCCAAACCGAGGAGCTGGCTCGCCGCGCCGCGATGCTGCTCCCGGCGAACGGTCGGGCGGTCGACCTCTGCACCGGCGCCGGTGCCATCGCCGCGCACCTACGGCGACAGATCCCGACGGCAACGGTCATCGGTATCGACATCGACGTGCGGGCGGCCGCCTGCGCCCGTCGCAATGGCGTACCTACGGCCGTCGCCGACGTGGCCGAGCCCCTGCACGGTCACGAGGCGGTCGACCTCGTCACCGCCATCGCGCCCTACGTTCCGACTGGCGAGCTCGGGCTGCTGCCGGCCGACGTGCAACGGTACGAACCTCGCCTCGCCCTCGATGGCGGAGCCGATGGCCTCGACCTCGTCCGGCGGGTCATCGCTGCGGCCAGCCGTCTCCTACGGCCCGGCGGTTGGCTGCTGACCGAGGTGGGCGGGGATCAAGACGCGGCGCTGGCCCCAACTCTCGCCGCAACCGGCTTCGACCACGTCACGCCCTGGTGGGACGACGACGGCGACCTACGGGGCATCGCTTGCTGTCGGGTTGGGAGCTACCGATAGTCGTCGGGGTTCGCGTCGAGTCCCGGCTCGCCGATCTCCTCGATGTAGCGCCAGACGTCGGGCTGCGAACCGTCGACGTCGGTGAACCCGTACTCGGATGCGAGTTGACCGGAGTTGACCGACGCCTGGTTCCATCGAGCCCGGTCGGGGTCCGTTGCCAGCGCGACGACGGCGCGCCCGACATAGCGAGGCGACTCGGAGACAGCGAAGCCGGCGGGGGCGGTCCGATCGAGGGCATCGCGCCAGTTCCCCTCGGAGACGCCGAAGTTGTCGAGCATCATCTCCGAGCGGAGCCATCCGGGCGTGATGGCGACCGCGGTCGCTCCGTACGGTGCCAGCTCGTGCCCTTGGGAGAAGGCGAGCCGGTTCACGGCCACCTTGGCCAGGTCGTAGAACGCCGAGATCCGATAGCGCGATGCGTTGTACTCGGCGGTCCCGTCCGTGACTTCGACGAGCAGGCCCCCTGACTCGTCGACGAGGAGCGGGAGCAGGTGATGGGACGTGATGAGGTGGGTGTCGATGGCAAGCCGGAGCAACCGAAGCCCGTTGTCGAGGTCGAGCTCCCAGAGCGGGGTGTTCCACTCCATGGGGCGGCCCTTGAGCAGTTCGCCACCCCAGATGTCGTTGACGAGCACGTCGATGTGGCCGTGGTCCTTGCGGAGCTGCTCGGCCAGGCCCTGCACCTGGGCGGGGTCGAGATGGTCGACCGCCATCGCGATGCCCGTGCCGCCGAGGTGCGTGACGAGCTCGGCGGTCTCTTCGATCGTCTCGGCACGGTTGTAGTCGGACCGAGCTGATCTCGTGGTGCGACCGGTGCACACGACCGTTGCGCCCGCTTCGCCCAGGGCAGCGGCGATGCCACGCCCGGCACCTCGGGTCGCCCCCGCCACCACGGCCACACGGCCCCGCAGCGCGTCTGGATCCGGCGACCATGTCGACACGGCGTCACCCTCCTGCGTCGAGATCGCCTCATCGTGCCGCGGATCTTCGCCCGGACGACGACGTAGGCGCCGGCTCCAAACCTGCGGCCCGAGCGCCCAGCCAGCCGAGCGAACCGACGACGCATGGTGGACACATCTGTCCACTAGCCATCGTCAGTTCGGTGGGATGCTCCGGCCAGCCGTGCTGGTCGCCGCGAGACCCTGAGGCCATCTCACCCGGGTGAGATGGCCGGTCGTGTGAGGCCCGTCAGGCCGCTCGTCGTGATGATGAAGCCATGTCCGAGCCGACCACCTACGAGATCGTGATCCGGGGCCGAGCCAGCGCTCGAATCCTCCGACCGCTCCTCGATGACTTCACCATCGACCATGAGAGCGACGGCGTCACCCGCCTCATCGGCGACATCGGCGATCCCTCTCACCTGCACGGGATCCTGGCCCACCTGACGTCGGTCAACGCCGAAGTGATCTCCGTCGCACCCCTCGAACAGCCCCCTCACCCCCACAACACGCTTGGAGCGAGCTCATGATCACGGTCTCAGGAATCACCAAGCAGTACGGCAAGCGAGTGGCCGTCGACGACATCACCTTCGACGTGGCCGCAGGGCGTGTCACGGGATTCGTCGGGCCGAACGGCGCCGGGAAGTCGACCACCATGCGAATGATGGTCGGACTCACCCGGCCCGACAGCGGTGATGTCCGGTACGACGGCGTCAAGTACACGGACCTCAAGCACCCCGCTCGAATCGTGGGTTCCGTCCTCGACGCCCGCTGCATGCACCCCGGCCGCACGGCCCGGAACCACCTTCGGGCCACCGCCGCCATCAGCGGCATCCCGGCCGGCCGGACCGAGGAGGTGCTGGCCGTCGTCGGGCTCGAGACGGCAGCGGATCAGCGGGCGGGCGGGTTCTCACTCGGCATGCGCCAGCGCCTGGCATTGGCCGGAGCGCTGCTGGGCGACCCGCAGGTCCTCCTGCTCGATGAGCCGTCCAACGGTCTCGACCCCGATGGCATCCGCTGGCTGCGCAACTACCTCAGCAGCTTCGCCGTACAGGGAGGCACCGTCTTCGTGTCGAGCCACCTCATCGGCGAGCTCAGCATGTTCGCCGACGACCTCGTCGTGGTCGGAGCCGGGAAGCTGCTCGCGGCGGAGTCCGTCGAGGCGATCACCGCTCGCAACGACGTCACGGTGATGGTTGAGACCCCGCAACCGGCAGACCTCGTCCGGCTCCTGACCGAGCACGACATCGTCGCCGAGGCCACGGGCGACCAGCTGCTCATCCGAGGAACGACCAAGGCCGCGGTGTCGCAGATCGCCTTCGACAACCGCATCCGTGTGATCGAGATCACCGAGACCTCCAGGTCGCTCGAAGACAGCCTGCTCGACATGACCGGGTCGTCAGCCGAGTTCGCCTCCGCCTGATCTGCCAGACCGACAACTCAGAAGAGGAACCCAAATGACTGCCGCAACTGCGACCACCACGATGTCGCCCGCGATCGCCGGGCCGATCAGACACCGTCCCGCGACTCGATCCTCGAGTGATGGCGTCAGGTCGATCCCAACCGTGTTGAGCAGCGAGTGGATCAAGCTCTCATCGCTTCGAGCCAACAAGACCATCCTTGCCCTGACCGTCGGCATCGACGTCTTTGCCTCGTGGGCGGTCGCAAGGTTCGTGACCGACGAGGTGCTGACCGTGTCCGAGGTCTTCATCTACCCGACCTTCCTCACTGCCGTGCTGGCGGCGGTCGCCGGGATCTTGCTGTTCAGCTCCGAAGCGCAGCACGGCACACTGGCCACCGCGTTGACCGCGCAGCCGGCGCGCTGGGTGATCGCGGCGTCCAAGACGATGACGGCGACCGCGGTCGGTCTGGTCCTCGGCGCCACCGGGATGGCCGCCGGCTTCGTCGGCGCCGTGGTCGGGGGCCTCGACATGGGCGACACGTCGACGATGGCGACAACGGCGCTCTGGGCCCTGCTGTTCACCACACTGACCGCGATGATCGGGCTGGCGGTGGGCATGATCGTCCGCCACGGCGCCGGCGCCATCTCCGGCCTCCTCGTGTGGTGGCTCGTCGTCGAGAACCTGATCCTCCAGTTCGCGCCGGCGAAGGCCGCCCGCTTCCTGCCGTTCGACGCCGGCTACCACCTCCTCGGCATCGGCTCGGACTTCGACACCCCGGAGCTGATCGCCGCTGCGCTCACCAGGCCGCAGTACGCCGTCATCTTCGGTGGCTACGCCACGATCGCCCTGGGTGTCGGAACCCTCCTGCTGTACCGGCGGGACACGAACTAGCGGGGGTCGGCTCGGTCGAGGTTCCAGTGGCGAGCGACCGTGCACAGCCAAGCGTCTCCCGAAGTCGTCGGGGCGATGCTGAACCGGCTGATGGCCCGCTGCCCACCCTCGTGATCGCCGTAGAGCAGGTCGACGATGAACAGGCGGCGCTGGGTGATGGACTCGGCCAGATCGCCGAAGACGGGCTCGGCCGGGTCGCGCAGGGCGCCCTGCCAGAAGCCGATGTCGCCCGGCGCCACGTAGAGATCGCGGGTCTGGCGCCGGAAGGTGTCGGGCGCGGTGTGGTCCCGATCGCGGCTCGGCTCGAACTCGGGCCAGACGTGCCAACCGTGCAGGACCGCCATCCCCGTGCCCACGTTGCGCAGGGGCATGGACAGGTAGATGACGTCGTCGACCAGCTCCACGCCGGCCATCCCGCCCGGCAGCCGGGTCCAGTGCCCATCGACCCAGCTGATCTTCTGCTCGGGGTCCTGGAGCCGGGCCGGGGCCAGCACGGGACGGAGGCTGGCGAGCAACGACCGCTCGGCCGCCTTGGCCGCCCGGTTGGCCGACCGCACCGACGAGAACGTGGCCACGGCCAGCACCAGGGTGCCGCCCGCCGTGGCCAGCGCCGCGACGTCGGACAAGTTGCTCACGACCCGACGATATGGGCACGGCCTGCGAGGATGGAGCTCGATGCTCGCCTACATCCCGAGCCCGTCCAGTGGCGCCATCCACATCGGGCCTCTCCAGATCCGCGCCTACGGCTTGATGATCGCCTTGGGCGTGCTCGCCGCCGTGAAGCTGGCCAGCGCCCGGTGGGAACGCCGGGGTGGCAACCCCGAAGACCTCACTGCGGTGGCCACGTGGGCCGTGCCCGCCGGCCTCGTCGGCGCCCGGCTCTACCACGTCATCACCGACTACCAGCGATTCCAGGGCCGGTGGCTTCACGCCTTCGCCATCTGGGAAGGGGGCCTCGGCATCTGGGGTGGCGTGGCCCTGGGCGCCCTGGTCGGCTGGTTTGTGGCCCGCCGTCGCGGCCTCGACGCCACGGCCATGCTCGATGCCTGCGCTCCCGCTATCCCCCTCGCCCAGGCCATCGGGCGGTTGGGCAACTGGTTCAACCAGGAGTTGTTCGGCCGGCCCACCACGCTGCCGTGGGGTCTGGAGATCGACCCCGCCCACCGGCCCGCCGGCTACCTCGACGTGGCCACGTTCCACCCGACGTTCCTGTACGAGTCGCTGTGGAACCTCCTCGTCGTCTTCGTGGTGGTCTGGGCCGACCGCCACTTCAACATGTCGCGTGGCCGGCTGTTCGCCTTCTACGTGGCCTGCTACACGGTGGGGCGGTTCTGGATCGAGGCGCTCCGCATCGACGACGCCCACCACGTCCTGGGGCTGCGGCTCAACGACTGGACGAGCATCCTCGTCTTCGCCGCCGCCGTTGCCTTCCTGCTGCTGCGCAAGCCGACGCCCGCCACCGATGCGCCGCTAGTCGACGTTGGCAGTTCGGACAGCGAGCAGCCAGGCCACGAGGACACCGGCCGGTAGAGAGGCGGCGGTCCAGACGGCGAGGACGAGGAGGATCGGGTGCACGATCCGATGCTCCTACGACCACCCCTTTGGGAACCATGCCCCGTTTGGGTGGTTTTGGGCCTGGTCATCCCCTCCCCGTCGAGTGCGACGAGGATCACCAGCACGACGAGGGCGAGGGCCAGTTCCACGCTCGACAGCATGCGGACCGACGCCCGCTCCCGCCATTGGGGATGACCCCGAGCGTCACCCCGAGACGGCCCGGGTGGGTCAGGGTCAGCGGTCCTTCATGCGTTGTGCCTCGCGGGCGATGCGGCCGAACTGGCGGTTCTTCTGCCGGCGCTCGCGCACCGTCTCGGCTGCGGCCATGGCCTCCCGCCGCATGGACCGCCACGCCTCGAATCGCCCGGCCGGAACCTGGCCCGACGCCACCGCCGCCTGCACCGCGCAGCCCGGCTCCTCGGCGTGGGCGCAGTCCCGGAACCGGCAGTCGGCAGCCAACGCCTCGATGTCGGGGAACACGGCGTCGACGGCATCGGGGTCGACCCAGAGGCCCACGGCACGGATGCCGGGCGAGTCGAGCAACACCCCGCCCCCGGGAAGCGGGTGGAGCTGCCGGGTGGTGGTCGTGTGCCGGCCCTTCGAGTCGCCCGATCGGACCGCGCCGGTGGCCGCCACGTCGTCGCCCACCAGCGCGTTGACGAGCGTCGACTTGCCGGCGCCCGACTCCCCCAGCAAGACGACCGTGCGATCGCGTGCCGCGGCCCGCACATCCTCCAAGCCCGTGCCGTCGGTGGCGCTGACGACGAGCACGTCGACCTCCTGCACCGCCTCACGCACCTCGGCCACGATCTCGTCGACGCCGTCGGCGAGGTCGGCCTTGGTCAGCACGACCACGGGCACGGCGCCGGCGTCCCAGGCCAGCGCCGCCACCCGTTGGAGCTTGCCGCCGCGCACCGGTCGGTCGAGCCCGCACACGATGAGGACGGCATCGACGTTGGCGGCCAGCGCCTGCTCGGCGTCGGCGTGGGAATCGCGGCGGCGCAACAGCGACCGCCGGGGCAGGACGGCGACGACGGAATCGTCCACCACCGCGACCCAGTCACCGACGACCGGTGCGTCGACACCGGGGGCCACGGCGAGCGAGCGCGGCTCGGGCAGGGCAACCAGCACGCGTGAGCCATCGTGGCGAACGACGCGACCGGGCACGGCTTCGGGATGGGGCACTTCGTGGAGCAGGGCGACCCATTGGTCGCTCCAGCCGAGGGGAAGCAGGTCAGGGAAGGACAACGGAAGACCTCGGCTGCACGGTAGGCGCACTGGTGGGCAACGGCCCGAGATTTCTCGTCATGCCGCCACCCGGGCCGGCTCGTTGCACGGCTGGAGGACGCTGGCCTGGACGGTCGGCTCGATGGGCCGGCCCCGGCGGATGGTGACGGCGGCGATGACGGCACCGGCGACGCAGAGGGCGGCGCTGATGGCCAGTGCCGTGCCGTACCCGGGCAGCGCCCCGTCGCCACCCGCCGCCAGCTCGACGCCGGCCAGCGACGGGAGCACCGCCACTGCCAGCAGGCCGGCCAGTCGGGCCACGGCGTTGTTCACCCCCGAGCCCACCCCCAGATGGTGCTCATCGACGGCACCGAGGACCGCAGCGGTGAGCGGGGCCACGGTGATCGCCAGCCCGAACCCGAACACGAGCACGGCGGGGAGCACGGCCGTCACGTAGCGGTCGCCGGGCCCGACCTGGGCGAGCCCGATCAGGCCGGCGGCGACCAGCAGCGGGCCGACCGTCATCGGCAGTCTTGGCCCGACGCGCTGCGCCAGGGCACCAGCACGCGACGAGAGCGCCAGCATCAACAGCGTGATCGGCAGCATGGCCACACCGGCCTCCAGTGCCGAATAGCCCAGTGCGATCTGGAGGTTGACGACCACGAGGAAGAAGGCGGCACCGAGCCCGGCGTAGACGGCGAGCGTCACCAGGTTGGCCCCCGTGAACTGGGCAGACTGGAAGAGGTGGAGGGGCAGCATGGGGTCGCTGGTGCGGCGCTCGATGACGACGAAGCCGGCGAGCAGCAGGGCCCCGGCCACGCAGGCGACGATCGTCAGGGCCGACCAGCCGCCGCCGGCATCGATGAGCCCCGCGGTCAGGAGCAGCAGGCCGCCGGCAGCGGCCACGGCGCCGGGAACGTCGATGCGCCCCGGCGCGTCGGCATCGATGCTCTCGGGGATCCCCCGGGCCACCACGACGACGCCCACGGAGAGGGGCAGGTTCAGCAAGAAGGCCCACCGCCACGACGCGGCGTCGACCAGCCAACCCCCCAGCAGCGGCCCGACGGCGCTCGCCACGCCCGTCAACCCCGCCCACGCGCCCACCGCACGGGCCCGGTCGGCGGGCCGGATGGTCGCCGACAGCAGCGCCAGGCTGCCCGGCACCAGCAGGGCCCCGCCCACCCCTTGGATGGCCCGAGCCACCACCAGAGCCTCGATGTTGGGCGCCAAACCACAGGCAATCGACGCGGCGGCGAACAGGTAGATGCCGAGGAGGAACACCCGGCGCCGACCAAAGCGGTCGCCGAGCGCGCCGCCGAGGAGCAGCAGGGCGGTGAGGGTGACCAGGTAGGCGTCGAGCACCCATTGCAGTCCTTCGAGGCTGGCGTCGAGCTCGCGACCGATGGCCGGGAGTGCGACGTTGACGATCGTGCCGTCGAGGAACGCGACGCCCGAGCCGAGCACGGCCGCGGCCAGGGCTCGCCGGGCCACAGGCGTCCCCCACGCCTCGCTCATGGTTGAGGGAGGTGGCCGACCTCATCGAACGACACGAGCACGGGTCGAGTGTCGCGGAAGTCGACCCGAGAGATCGACGCCGGCGCCACGTACATGCGCCACGTGGCCTCGTCCCCGACGTCCAGGGCCCATGCGACCGCCGCCTTCACCGGCGACACGTGGGTGACCACAACCACGTTCGACGTCGACGCGGATTCGGCCAGGTCGTCGCACGCCGCCCGCACCCGGCGGCCGAGGTCGCCCAGGCACTCGCCGCCTGGCGGGCAGAAGTCGGTGTCGGCACGCCATGCCGTCCACGCCTCGACCGGCACGTCGCCGATGGGCTGGCCGTCCCAGTCGCCGTAGTCGAGCTCGATCCACCTGTCGTCGGTCTCCACCGGGAGCCCGAACGCGGCCGCGGTCTCCTGTGCCCGTCGCAGCGGGCTGGCGATGACCCGGTCGACCGAGGGCAGGGCCCGAGCGAGAGCCGTCGCCTGCGCCCGTCCGAGGTCGTCGAGGCTCGGGTCGGCCCGGCCCAGGAGCAGGCCCGCGGCGTTGGCCTCGGTGCGCCCGTGCCGGACGAGGAACAGCACGTCAGCGCACCAGGTCCCGCCCGAGCCGGCCGGTGGCGAGGAAGTACCGGCGCCGCTCGGGGTCGGCCAGACGAAAGCGCCGCCATGCCCACACCAACGCCACCAGCCCGATCAGCTCGAGCGGGAGGTCGAGCCATCCCCGCTCGACGGAGGGCAGGGGCCGGTTCCCGAACGACGTGCCGTATACCGGCCACCAGAAAACCTGCTTGTCGGTCCACATGCCATCGAGCACGAGGTGCAGGAAGGTGCCGATGGGCAGGGCCAGCAGTTGGCGGCGCAGGAGCCGGTGGCCTCGGGTCCCGAGCATGACGAGGGTGAGCAGCACCACGCTGAACAGCATGGTGTGAGCCACCCAGCGCCCGCCCGTCCAGACGTCGATCACGTCGGGCAGCAGGGCGCCCGCGATGACCAGGCGGTAATCGATGGCCGGCTCCTTGAACACCGCCCAGACGGCCACGAACGACATGCCGGCGAACCAGAGGAGCATCGAGTGGTCAGGGCACGAGGATGCGCCCGCACTCCTCGTGGTAGACGACGGCCCCCGGGGTGGCCTTGCGCACGGCCGCCACCTCCGTGGCCGGCAGGCTCAGGTGGCAGCCGGTGCACTGGACCCCGTCGAGCCGGGCCACGCCGATCCCGTCGAGGTGGACACGCAGCTTCTCGTAGGTGGCCAGCAGGTCGTCGGGCACACCGGCCGCGATGCCGTCCCGATCGGCCAGCACCGCCGCCAGCTCGCCGTCGATGACGCCCTCGGCCTCGACGATGAGGGCGGCCAGCCGGGCCGCGTCCGTCTCGGCCGCACCCCGCTGCGCCTCCAGGCGGTCGATCTCCTCGGTCAGCGGCTCGGCGGTCTCCATGAGGACGATCACCTCGTCCTCCAAGTCGTGCTGGCGGCGGGTGAGGGCGTCGATCTCCTCCTGCATGGCCTGGAGCTCGCGGGGCGAGGTCACGGTCCCTGAGTACAGCTTCTTGTTCTCGGCTTCCGACTTGGCCTGCACGGTGGCCACGTCGTCCTCGATGCGCTTCTGCGAGCGCTGGAGGTCGGCCAAGCGGGCCTGCAGCTCGGCCAGCTCGGTGTCGACGCGGACGATGAGCCCTTCCTGCTCGGCCCGAGCCAGCCGCTCGGGGAGGGACGCCCGCCGGTGCCGAAGCTGGTCGGCACTGAGATCTCGGTCTTGGACGTCGAGGAGGAGCTGCAGCGGGTCAGGCACCGCCGACAGTCTGGCCGCTCAGCGGTGCTTCCGTGTCCCTTGCGTGTCCGGTGGTTGGGATGTGGTGGGGGCGGTGGTGGTCGGCGTGGTGTCCGTCGACGGCCTCACCGGCACGACGTAGGTCGAGCGGCGGCGCACCGGCACCTTCTCACCCGGCACCCTGAGGTAGGTCCCTCTCCCGATCGCCGCGGGCTTCGCCCAATCGAGGATGGGCAGATCGGCGTGGGCCGGGCCCATGAACGCCTGCCAGATGCGGGCCGGGTACGAGCCGCCGGTGACCCGCCGGCCACCGACGTTGTTCATCGTGATGGTGTTGCCGAGCGGGGATCCCATCCACACCGCGGTCGACAGTTGGCGGGTGTAGCCCACGAACCAGGCGTCGCCGTAATCGGAGGTGGTGCCGGTCTTGCCGGCGGCTGGGCGGCGGTTGGCGAAGCGGGCGGCGGTGCCGGTGCCGGAGGTGATCGTGCCCTTCATCACGTCGATCACCTCGCGGGCGACCTCGGTGCTGATGGCTCGCCGGGGCTGGTCCTCATGGCGGTAGAGCACCTTCCCCTTGCCGTCGCGGATCTCCTCGACGAAGTAGGGCTCCCGGTACACGCCCTCGGCCGCGAAGGTGGCGTACGCCGACGCCATGTCGATGGGCCGGATCTCGCTGGTGCCGAGCGGCAGCGAGAGGTTCGGAGCCAGCGCGGAGGTGACCCCCAGACGGTGCGCCATGTCGACGACCTTGCCGAGGCCCACGACGAGGCCGAGGCGCACGTAGGCGCAGTTCACCGACCGCCTCGTCTGGTCGTACAGGTTGGCCACGCCGCCGCGCGAGCCCTCGAAGTTCTCGACGTCGTAGATCGGGTCTCCGCCCCCCGGGTTGTCGAACCGGCAGGGGCTGGAGCCGTTGATCGTGCTCTTGGGCGAGATGCCGCTGTCGAGCGCAGCGGCCAGCACGAACGGCTTCATCGACGACCCGACCTGGCGCCCGATGCCCTGCGTCGCGATGTTGTACTTGGCCTGCTCGAAGCCCGGCCCGCCGACCAGGGCCCGCACGGCGCCGGTGTTCGGGTCCACGCTGACCAGGGCGGCGGTGAACTTGCCGTTGGTGTTCGGCAGCCCGTCGCGCACGGCGACGACGGCCTTCTCCTGCACGGCGGGGTCGAGCGTGGTGCGAATGGTCAGGCCGCCCTTGAACAGGGCGTCGTAGCGCTGCTTCGGGGTGGCCCCCAGCCTCTTGTCGACGAGCAGCCGCTGCACGACCTCGTTGACGAAGTAGTCGTTGGGCTTGGGCAGGACGGTGTGCATCACGGTGGGGAGGGGGGTGGCCAAGATGGCCTGGGCCCCCGCCCGGTCGACGGCGCCGACCTTCCGCAGGCGCCCCACCACTTCCTTGCGACGCTGCTCGGCCGCCTCGGGGAACCGGTACGGGTCGTAGCCGCCCGGGTTCTTGATCATGCCGGCGAGGATGGCCGACTCGGCCCGGTCGAGGTCCTTGGCGTCCTTCCCGAAGTACGTCTCTGCCGCCGCCTGCACGCCGTACGCGCCGTTGCCCAGGTAGACGGTGTTCAGGTAGCGCTCGAGGATCTCCCGCTTGGAGAGCTGGCGCTCGAGCCGTACCGAGAGCACGGCCTCCTTGATCTTGCGACTGAAGTCCTGCTTCGAGTCGAGCAGGGCGTTCTTCACCAGCTGCTGGGTGATGGTGGAGCCACCCTGTTGGACGTCGCCCGCCTGCACGTTCGCGAACATGGCTCGCACCATCGAGCGCACGTCGACGCCGCCGTGGTCGTAGAAGTTGGCGTCCTCCACGGCCAGCACGGTGGCGGCCAGGACGCCCGGGATCTGCTCGAACGGCACGACCTTCCGGTTCTCCTCCCGGTGCAGGGCAGCGAGGATGTTGGTGCCGTCGGCGGCGACCACGATCGAGCGTTGGGCCAGGGGAATGAGGTCGATCGGCACCGGCTCCACCGAATGCGCCGTCAGCACGGCGCCCACCTGGGGGACCAGGAGGGCCGCGGTGAGGGCGGTCAGGATCCCGCCGGCAACGATGACGGCGAGGAACCGAAGAACTCGGTGCAACGGCAGCTCCAGGTTCGGGCGAGCGCGACCACCGGGCAGTGGTTCGGCCACTCTTCCCCCCACTCGACCACGACATGCCTTGGTCGAGGCGTCAGCGGCAGCGGTTGTCGAGCCACTGCTGGATCGACGGCAGCGACGTGTCCACGATCGTCTGTTGGCGCTCGATGGTCGCCGTGTTGTCCTCGTAGACGTGGTAGGTCGACGCGTCCGCGGCGTCGAACCCACCGAGCAACCCGCCGAGCTGGACGTACGCGTCGGCCAACTCGCTGAGGGGGCGGGCCACGGCGGGCGGCGGTGAGGCCGCCACCTGCCGCACGGTGAGGGCGACGTCGGCGTAGACCCGGCTCGTTGGGATGTCGCCACTGCGCTCGACGAACGACACCCGCTCGTAGGCCCGCCGCACGCCCTCGCAGCCCGCGTCGCTGCTGCCGCCCGAGCGGGTGAAGCGCACGCCGGCGATGACCGCCAGCACGGCAAGAGCGAGGATGGAGAGGGAGAGCGACCGGCTCACGCGGACAAGCTACTGCCGCGCCTGGGCGCACGGAGGTGGTCAGAGAACCTGAAGGGCGGCGTGCATTCCTCGTCCGTAATGGGCGGGGACGTTGCAGATGATGACGTATGTCCCGGCCTCCAGATTCACGTCCAGCTTCGGCTGGGCGCCGTTCTGGATGTCCTCGATCTCGTCGATCGGGGCAAACTCGTCGCTCTCGGCGACCTCTCCGCTGTCGTCTCTTGGTAGGGCCTCTGGCGCCAAGTCCGTCTTGAACACCACGAACTCGTGGACCGATGGTCCCTTGTTCGCGACCTCGAAGGTCACGTCCCCCGCCGGAACAGACGACGTGTCCAGACTGATCTTGAAGTCGCTGAGCGTGGCGCCGACGGTGCCACCTGAGCTGCCGTCACCATCGCCGCAGCCGACCAGGCCGAGCGCCAACACCCCCAGGATCCCCCAGATCCGTCGCATCGCACTCCCCTCTGGCGGTCATCGTGAGCGCCGGCCAACGGCGTGTCCAC
>JAOBWJ010000227.1 GCA_025463335.1 Acidimicrobiales bacterium | reverse complement strand
AGGCCACGTACCCGCCGCCCTCGTGCACGGCGAAGAACAGCGCCGAGGCGCCGCGCCGCTCGTCCTCGAAGTCGGCGA
Organism: Acidimicrobiales bacterium; assembly: GCA_025463335.1. GTDB lineage: Bacteria > Actinomycetota > Acidimicrobiia > Acidimicrobiales > CADCSY01 > RYN-34. The sequence goes on along the minus strand of JAOBWJ010000227.1, from coordinate 11,238 downwards.
ACCACGACCCCCACCGGGCCTCGCTGCGGGTGATAGCGCCGGGGATCCGGCCGATGGCCTCGGCGTAGATGCCGGGCAGGACCTTCGTCGCCTCCTCGGCCGAGATGATCCGGATGCGCCCCGAAGCCCGGGGTGCCTGGAGCAGTTCGGTGCCCTCCCGTCGCAGCGACCACTCCCGCTTCACGCTGGCCACGCCGTAGCCGAAGCGCCCGTAGATCACCGACTCCGACGCCGTCAGCGCGGCCAACGGCTCGCCCCGGGCGGCGACGTCATCCAGCTGGCGCGCCATCATCCGCCGGAGCAGACCCTGACGGCGATGGGTGGCTCGGACACCCACGAACGTGACACCGGCGGTCGGGACCGCAGCACCGCCGGGGACGGTCAGGTCGAACGACCAGGCGCTGGCCGTGCCCACGATCTCGTCGCCGTCGAACACGGCCATCGTGCGCTCGAGCTCCATCTGCCGGCGAGCCCACTCGACGTCAAGTTCACGGACGTGCTCACCGAACTGGGCGCCGACCGCGCGCACGAACGCCGGGTACTCGTCTTCGGTGACCGGCCGGAGCTCGAGGTCCATCCCCCCAGCCTGTCGGGTCCGATCCCCGCCCGGCGAGCGGATTACTTCACGATGCCGGGCAGCAGCAGCGACCGGACGAAGGCAGCCTCGTCATCCTCGATGGTCCCAGTCGCCTTCGTCCGGCCGAGCGCCGCTCCGGTCGGCCACGACAGCTGGACGACGAGCCACTCGTCCCGCTCCAGCAACCGGTCGTTCACCACGCCGGCGGACACCGTTGCCGTGGTCTGGCCGGGGGCGAAGGTGACCGTGCCCGAGGCGGGGACGAAGTCCTTGTTCGCCGCCGCCTGGCGGTCGGACGGGGCGCTCGTGTCCTGGAGAGCGGCCCAGGGCACCGTCACCGGCAGCTCGCTTCGGCGGTCGAGGCGCAGCGTCCAGGTCATCGGCCCGTGGTCCTCGGCTACTTGGGTGTCGGCGACACCAACCGTCGGCTCCGGGTCGTCGTCGTCGATGGTGATCGTGCTCGATGCCGTCGCTCCGGTCCCGTACGTGACCGTGAGTTGGTACCGCTCGGTCGCCTCGTGCACGTCGTCGTCAACGACCGGCACCCCGATGATGCCGAGGGTCTCACCGGCAGGGATGTCGATGGTGCCGGACGTGGCCGCCAGGTCCGACGTCGGCCACGTGCCGGCCGCCCGCCAGGTGAAGTGGGTCGTGGTCGCCGCCGGCTCGTCGAGCACGACCGGCACGGCGATGGCGCCGGAGGACTCCGGACCCCGGGCGCTCTCGACGCGGAAGCCGGGGCCGAAGCGGTCCCACACGAAGGCGTCCTGCGCGTAGCCGGTGTCGTCCGGGTCGAGCTGCTGGGAGCTGCTGAACACCACCCGGTCGCCGCCGGCGGCGACCCACGGCAGGTCGGAGGTCCGGAAGGGCGAGGAGAGCGCGCAGCAGACGAGCACCGTCGTGCCCCTCACGGCGTCGCGCACATAGGTGTGGGCGCCGTGGGGCGTCCCGCTCACGACGCCGTCAGCGGTGCTGGTGAAGGCAACGTAGCGACCCTCGGCGCTGATGGAGCTCGAGAGGAGGTGGCCGCCCAGCGGTGCTCCGGCCTCGTCGGCGGTCACCAACCGGCGTGCGCCCGTCTCCACCTCGAATTGGTAGAGCTGTGAGTCGGGATCGCGGAGCAGGAGGAAGCGACCGTCGGGCGTCATCTGCACCGGCGTCCCGTGCAGGTCCACTACGCCCGCGGGTGTGTGCAGCAGGGTCGGGGCACCGTCCGACGACGCCATAGCCACGACGTCACCGCTCGTGTCCACGTGGAGGTAGACCAGCCGCGGGCCTACGGCGAGGAGCTCGTTGCCGCCGGTGCCCAGGCGGCGTCGCACGACGCCGTACGTCGCGCCGCCGAGGCGCGGGTCGAACGCCGGGTCGTCGGTAACGAACACCACGGTGCTGCCGTCACCGCTGAGGACCGTCGCCGACGCACCGTGGAGCGGCTGGCCTCGGTCAGGGGTGAGGTCGACCTGGAGCGAGACCCCGGACGCCCGGTCGTAGGCGTACCAGTCCTGGTACGAGCTGACGTCCTCGGGGGTGATCGGCCGGGTGGTGCGGAACAGGAGGACGCCGGCGTCGTCGCTGATCGCCGCCACCGATCCGCCGGTCGGCACCGGGAGCGCCTCCACGGTGTGGGTGGATCGATCGGTGAGGTACCAGCCGACACCGAATGTGCCCCATACGACCCAGCGGCCGTCCGGGGTCATCGTCGATGGTGCACCGCCCTCGGTGCCGGAGATGCGCTCGACGGCACGGGTCGTGGCGTCCACGACGTAGGTGTCGATGGCACCGTTGGTGTCGTCGACGACGAGGCCGTCGGCGTCCGAGCCGAGGAGCACGAACCGGCCGTCGGGCGTGACGGTCCGGACGTCCGACCGCCCCGACGGGTACCCGCCGTCGGCGCGACGCACCAGGTCCCGGACGCCCGGGTAGGCGCTGACCTCGGCGGACGCGGGCGGGGCGACCGCGAGCGTGCCGCCGACCACGGCGACGGCGAGGAACGACAGGACCCACCCGCGACGGGGCATGGTCACCTCCGGGTTCGCGCCGTGCCGACGCGGCCACGGACAGCGACCCAGTTCGTCGCCGCAACCGCCGTTCCCTGCCCGCGCTCAGGCGGTGGCGCGCTCCTGGAGCAGCCGGGTCACGACCTTGCCGTCGGCCTTGCCCTGAGTCGCCTTCATGACGCCCCCCACGAAGAAGCCGGTGACCTTCTGGTCGCCGTCCTTGAACCGCTGGAAGGCGTCGGCGTTGTCGGCGATGAGCTGATCGACGATGGCGGCCACGGCGCTGTCGTCCATGGCCTCGAAGCCCATGGCCGTGGCGATGGTGGCCGGGTCGCCACCGGACGCGACCAGCTCCTGGAGGACCGCCTTGGCCTGGGTGGCGGTGATGGCTCCGTCGGCCTCGAGCTTCGACAGCGAGGCGAAGCCGGCGGCATCGAGCTTGCCGGCGCCCTCGGCCAGGTTGTTGTCGGCGTGGACCAGCAGCCGGGCGGCCACGCCACCGGCGGCCACGGCGTCGAGGACCAGGCCATCGAGGTCGCGCTCCACCACCATGGCCACCTCGGCCGGCAGGGCGCCGGTCTGCTCGGCCAACCGGACCCGGCGCTGGGCCGGCAGCACGGGCAGGGCGTCGCGCACGGCACCGATCCACTCGGCACCGGGCGCCACCGGCACCAGATCGGGCTCGGGGAAGTAGCGGTAGTCGAACGCCTCTTCCTTCGATCGGAGGGTGTGGGTGCGCCCGTCCTCCTCGTTCCAGTGGCGGGTCTCCTGGATGATCCGCTCCCCCGACTCGAGCAGGTCGATCTGGCGGCGCATCTCGTACTCGATGGCCCGGCCCAGCGACCGCGTGGAGTTGAGGTTCTTGATCTCGGCCCGGGTGCCCCAGGGGTCGCCGGGCCGGTTGACCGACACGTTGGCGTCGACCCGCATCGACCCCTCCTCCATCTTGGCGTCGGACGCCTCGGTGGCGAGGAGGATGGCCCGCAGCTCGTTGACGTAGGCCTTGGCGTGCTCGGCCGAGTGGATCTCGGGCCGCGACACGATCTCGACCAGGGGCACCCCGGCCCGGTTGTAGTCGACCAGCGAGTAGCCGGCGTCGTGGATGCGACCGCCGCCACCGACGTGGGTCGACTTGCCGGTGTCCTCCTCGAGGTGGGCGCGCTCGATGCCCACCCGGTAGCCGTCGGGCAGCTCGAGGAAGCCCTCCACGTTGATGGGCTGGTCGTACTGGCTGACCTGGTAGTCCTTCGGCATGTCCGGATAGAAGTAGTTCTTCCGGTGGAAGATGCTGGGCTCGACCGTGCAGCCCAGGGCCAGACCCAGGCGCATGGCGAGCTCGACGGCCTGGTGGTTGAGCACCGGCAGCGAGCCGGGGAGCCCGAGGCACACCGGGCAGATGTTGGTGTTGGGCTCGTCACCGAACTGGTTGCGGCAGCCGCAGAAGATCTTGGTGGCTGTGGCCAGCTCGCAGTGGACCTCGAGCCCGACCACCAACTCCCAGTCGGTGGTCATCGCGGTGTCGCTCATCGCAATGCCCCTTCGAGCACGGCGGCGGCCCGCAGCATGGTGGCCTCGCCGAGTGCCGGCGCCAGCAGCTGCACGCCCACGGGCAGGCCGTCGTCGCCCACGCCGAACGGCACCGACATGGCCGGGTCGCCCGACAGGTTGGACGGGATCGTGCACACGTCGTTGAGGTACATGGCCATCGGGTCCTCGGTCTTGTCGCCCAGGGGGAACGCCGTGCTCGGCGACGTCGGCGAGAGCAGCACGTCGAACTGCTCATAGGCCGCCTTGAAGTCGCGGATGATCAGCGTGCGGACCTGCTGGGCCTTGGCGTAGTAGGCGTCGTAGTAGCCGGCGGAGAGGGCGTAGGTGCCGAGCATGATCCGGCGCTTCACCTCGGGGCCGAAGCCGGCCGTGCGGGTGGCGGCGTTCATGTCGATGGTGTTCGGGGCGTCGACGCGGAGGCCGTAGCGCACGCCGTCGTAGCGGGACAGGTTGCTCGACGCCTCGGCCGGGGCGATCAGGTAGTAGGCCGACAGGCCGTAGATGGCGGCCGGGACCGATGCCTCCTCGACCTTGGCGCCCGCCGCGGCCAGGGCCTCGGCGGCCGCTTCGGTGCGACGGCGAACGTCGGGGGCGATGCCCTCGGCGTCGACGAGCTCTCGCAGCACGCCGACCCGCAACCCTTCGACACCACGGTCGAGCACATCGAGGTACGAGGGCGCCGGCTGCTGGATCGACGTGGAGTCCATGGGGTCGTGACCGCCCATGATCTCGAGCAGCAGGGCGGAGTCGGCGACCGTCGTCGAGAACGGCCCGATCTGGTCGAGGCTGCTGGCGAAGGCGATGAGCCCGTAGCGCGACACCAGCCCGTAGGTGGGCTTGACGCCGACCACCCCGCACAGCGAGGCCGGCTGGCGGATGGAGCCGCCGGTGTCCGAGCCGAGCGACACGGGAGCGAACCCGGCGGCCACGGCCGCCGCGCTGCCGCCGCTGGAGCCACCCGGCACCCGGGTCAGGTCATGCGGGTTCTTGGTGGGGCCGAACGCCGAGTTCTCGGTGGAGCTGCCCATGGCGAACTCGTCGAGGTTGGTCTTGCCCACCGCCACCGCGCCGGCCGCGGCCAGCCGCTGGACCACGGTGGCGTCGTAGGGCGGGCGCCAGCCCTCGATGAGCCTCGCGGAGCAGGTGGTGGGGATGCCCCGGGTCGTGAGGTTGTCCTTGAGGGCGATGGGCACGCCGGCCAGCCGGCCGGGGTCGCGGCCCTCGGCCACCGCCTGGTCGACCGCCTCGGCGGCGGCCCGGGCATCGTCGGCCAGCACCAGGTTGAAGGCGTGGATGTCGCCTTCCCGCTCCTCGATGCGGGCCAGGTGCTCGTCGAGCACCTCGACCGCCGAGCGCTCCCCGGCCCGGACGGCCTTGGCGATCTCCACGGCACTCACGGCGCCTCTCCCAGCACGGGCGGGACGCGGAAGCGGTTCTGCTCGACCGACGGGGCCTGGGACAGCACCTCGTCGCGGTCGAGGCTGGGGCGGGGCTCGTCGGGGCGCAGCACGTTCTCGAGCGGCAGCGGGTGGGCGGTGGGGGGAACACCTTCGGTGTCGAGCGAGGCGACGTCGTCGGCATGCTCGAGCACGGCGGCCAGCTGCCCGGTGAACAGATCGAGCTCCGCTTCGGAGACCTCGAGCCGAGCCAGCTTGGCGACGTGCGCGACATCGTCGCGGGTGATGCGGTCGGCCATGGGGATCGATCGTAGGGGCTGCGCGGAACAGATCCCGCCCTTGGTGCGTCTCCCCAGTGATGATGACCGCCGAGATGGGTGCAACCCAGCCCCCCGTGTGGGACGACCCGCTGATCGAGCTGTACCGGGAGCGCTACGGGCCGATGGTGCGCCTCGCCTACCTCCTCACGAGCGACCGGGCGGTCGCCGAGGAGCTGGTGCAGGACGCCTTCGTGAACCTGCATCGCAACTGGAAGCGCACGACCAACCCGGCCGCCTACCTCCGCACGTCCGTCGTGAACGCCACCCGCTCGTGGGGTCGACGGCGCACGCTGGAGATCCACCGCCGTCCCACCCCGCCCGATCCGACGCTGATGGTCGCCGACGAGATGTGGGACACCCTCCAGGTGCTGCCCATGCGCCAGCGGGCCGCCATCGTGCTCCGCTTCTACGAAGACCTGCCCGACGCCCGCATCGCCGAGATGCTCGGGTGCCGTGAAGCCACCGTCCGCACCGCCATCCACCGCGGTCTGGCCCGGCTCCGGAAGGAGATCGAACAGTGATGACTGACGACGACATCCGTTCCATGCTGCACACCAAGGCGCAGGAGGCGACCGTCTCCGACGACGCCTGGGACAAGATCGCCGCCCGGCTGGGCCGGGCCGACGCGCCGGTGCGCGACCTCCCCCGCCGCCTGGCCCTGGTCGGCGTCGCCGCGGCGGCCGTCGCCGGCACCGTGGTGGTCGCCAACCTCCCGACGAGCAACGTCGCCCACACCACCACGACGACGTCGGCGCCGACTTCCGACGTGCTGGGCATCGAGCCCGCTGTGTCGGCTTGGCTCGCGGCCCGCATCCCAGACAGCGTCCACGTGGGGATGCCCCATGTCACCGTCAACGGCCGTGACACCGCGACCGTGCGGTTCACCGGCGGCCAGCTCGCCACCGAGCTCTTCCTCCAGCCCCTGAGCGGCAGGAAGGGCTGGGGCGTGGTGTCGGCCGCCAGCGACTTCGTGCTGATCGACAACCCGACCTACGACGGCCACGAGCTGGTCGCGAGCGCGGTGGCCGAGATGGACGGACAGATGACGACCACGTACATCGTCGACGGCAAGGAGGTTCCCGGCGGTACCCGGCGAGCCACCCACACCGAGCAGCGGGCGCTCGGCTCGCCGATCGAGGGCGCCCAGGCGGTGACGGTCCGGGTCGTGCTGGTGACGACCGAGGGCGTGACCGCCATCGCCGAGATGCCCGCCCAGATGCGACGGGACCCGGCCACGGCGGTCGGGAGCATGGTCGCCGTGTGGCCGGCCACCGACTCGGCCGGGCTGGCCGTGTTCCAGCAGGACGCCGACGCCGGGCGCCGCGCCGACCTGCTCGACCCCCAGGCGGTGGCGGGCGGGTTCCTCTCGTCATTGCTGCCCCGGAACGAGACGCCGACGTCGTTCAGCATCGGCGAGTTCCAACGCGGCGACTCGACCAGCGGCGAGGTGCCCTACACGCTGAGCGACGGGTCGAGCGGCACCGTCCTCGTGCGCACCACGGGCGAGGCCGGCCGGATCTGGTACGTCACCGGGGCCACCAGCGACACGCTGGAGATCCTGACGACCCGCCGGGAGGAGACTCACCTGGTGGCCGACGTGCAGTCGAAGGCCAGCGGCACGCTCACCTGGACCAACGCCGTGTCGGTCCGGGTCCAGGCCGGCGAGAAGGTAAGCATCGGCCGGCCCGACACCCCGCTCGGCAACTACCCCGTGGTCGTCCGCCTCATGAACGGCAAGCGCACCCTCGCCATCGCCGCCCAACTCGGCTGACCGACGACGAACCCGCGACGGATGGTCAACAGTTCTGTTGACCATCCGTCGCGGGTTCGATCGGTGGAATCAGGGGGCGGTGACCTTCTTGGCGATGTCGACGGCGCGCTCCTGGATGAGCTCTTTGTCGTAGTCAAGGGTGGCGACGTGGAAGGAGCGGTCGAGGCTCAGCCGCTCGACCGGGCCGCCGAGCAGACCGGCGACGTGGTCGGCCGACGATGGGTCGACCACGTGGTCGTTGGGGCTCTGCATCACGAGGGCCGGGCAGGTGATGTTCGGGAGCACGGCCTGGAGGTCGGCCACCGCGTCGAACAGGGTGAGCAGCGACACCAGCGGGCTCCCGTCGTACGCCGGCTCGTGGGCGTCGGGGTCGGCCAGGTCGGCGCCCACGCCGGGCGCGATCAGGTCACCAGCGTCGATCATGGCCTGGATGAAGGCCCTCGAGTCGGGGTCATAGGGCTTCACGGCGGCGTTGATGAGCACGATGCCGGCGATCTCGGGATGGTTGGCGGCCAGCCAGGCGGTGAGCGTCCCGCCCATCGACAAGCCGGCCACGACCACCCGCTCGGTGCGCCCGGCCAGCTCCTGGTAGGCCCGCTCGGCTTCGGCCGACCACTCGGCCCACCCGGTCGTCGCCATGTCCTCGAGCGTGGTGCCGTGGCCCGGCAGGCGCGGCATCGACACGGTGAAGCCGGCGGCCACGAAGGCGTCGGCCAGCGGGCGCATGGTCACCGGGTTGCCGGTGAAGCCGTGCACCACCAGGACGCCAACCGGCCCGCCGTCGTGGAACAGCGGCTCGGCGCCAGGGATGAGCTGGGGGTCAGACACGGGCGTCCACCTTCACGTCGTCCCACCACGCGTCGGGCGCAGGGGTCCAGTCGGGATCCTCGACGATGCAATCGACCGGGCACGCCGGGGCGCAGCGACCGCATCCCGAGCACAGCTCGGGCACGATCACCACGTTGAACCGCCGTTGCACCACGGCACCGAACTCGGCCGGGCACGCCTTCAAGCAGGCGTCGCAGTTGATGCAGCTCGAGGACTGCACGAGCCATGGCGCCAGGTGCCAGTGCGGGTGCCGAGCGCGACCGGTGATGCGGTGTTGGCGCCCGGTGGTCGGCATCGGACAACAGGGTACGTTGCCCCGGTGGCGACGCACCCCTTCCTGAGCACCGAGTGGATCGACGAGGCCCGACGGATCCACGAGGAGTACCGGGGCCGCACTGCCCCCGTGCCGGTGGTCGTGCGGGTCAACCTGATCATCACCGACGTGCCGTTCGGCAACGGCAACCTCGACGCCCACGCCGACACCATGGCGGGCGAGCTGGAGATCGACACCGGCCACCTCGAGGAGGCCGACACCACGTTGACCCTCGACTACGACACGGCACGGGCGACCCTCGTCGAACAGGACGCTCAGGCCGCCATGTCGGCCTTCATGGGCGGGCGCATCAAGGTCCAGGGCGACATGAGCAAGCTGCTCCTGCTCCAGGGCCAGCTCGGCACGGCCGACCCCGTCGCCCTCGAAGTGGCCGGCCGGATCCGCGCCATCACGAGCGACTAGCAGGCCCCTGGCTTGCGCTCGAGGGCGTCGTCGAGGCGCTTCTTGGCGGCGTCGGACACGATGTCGGCCTCGCCGGCGACCATTCCCAGCGAGGGCTGGAGCGAGCACGCCAGGCCCGCCACCGCCGGCGTGACGTTGTCGCCGCGGTTGCCCTCGACCGGCAGGAACACCCCGGACGCGGCGCCGGCGGCGGCCGATGCCGACAGCACGTGGGCGAACCCGTCACTCCGGCGCAGGTTCACCCCGATGGCGAGGACGGGATCGAGGCCGTTCTGGGCGCGGAAGTCGGTGATGAACTGCTGGGCCACGGCGATCGCCGTCCCCACTCGGTCGTCGCCGGCAAGGCGAGTGGCCGACACGGAGCCACCGGCGTCACGCGCCGCGGTGGCCACCGCACTGGAGACCACCGCCGACCCACCCACGACGTACAGCCGCTCGGGCTTGAGGCTGGCCAGGGCGTCCCTGGTCGCCGGCGACAACGTGTTCGGGTCCGTGAGCAGGATCGGGTAGCCGAACCAGGCGGCAATCGACCCGGCCGCAACGGCGTCGGGCCACTGCCGGGCCGTGGCCAAGATGGCGCGAGAGGCCGGCTTGAAGCCGAGCTCGGTGATCCGCACGCCCACCTCGGCGGCGACAGCGGCGGCCGTGGCCTCGCGGGTGGTGCCGGCCAGCCGGCGGGGGTCGAGCCCCAGGGCCCTGATGTCGGCGTCGACGACGGAGGGCACGGCGGCGGTCCCGCCCAGCAGGTACACGCGGCCGCCGGGCGGCAGGTCGCGGGCCAGCTCATTGGAGGTGAGGGGGTCGAGATGCCCGGTGCTGCCCGTGAACAGGACCGGCCCCGCCCCGAAGCCCAGTGCACTGCCAGCGAGGGCATCCGCAAAGTCGTCCTTGCGGGCCACGACGGCGTGCAGCGCACCGGCGTCGGGGAACAGGAACCTGGACATGGCGACCGCTTGGCGGACGGCACCCGTCGAGCCCGACTGATCGCTGACCCGGATCACCAGGCCCACCGGGAACTGCGGGTCGGGGGCGGGTGGCGGCACCGAGCCGCCGGCTTTGGCGCGGGTCACGGCGGCAGCCACGTCGATCCGCCCCCAACCCATGGCCGGAGTCCGCCCGCCGGTGCGCACCGCTGTGGACTCGAGGATGGATTCCACGGCGTCGGGCGAGAGGCCCTTGTTCACCGATCGCATCAGCGCCACCGTGCCGACGACGTAGGGCGAGGCGAACGACGTGCCCTCCTCGGTACCCGTGCCCCCGCCGAGCATGGTGGACACGATCCCCCGGCCGTTGGTGGTGTCGCCACCGGGGGCCACGAGGTCGACCTCGCGGTTGGCGTTGCTGTAGACGGCGTGGCCCTGCTCGCCCACGGCACCCACCGAGATCACGCCGTTGCACGACGCCGGCACCGAGGTGAGGCCGGGGAACTGCTGCTCCTCGTTGCCGGCGGCGGCCACCACCACCACGTTCTTGGCCCGGGCTGCGTCGATCGCCGTCTGGTAGGCGGTCGGGCACGTGTCCGATGGCCCGCCCAGGCTCAGGTTGATGACGTCGACGCCCACGCTGGTGGCGTACTCGATGCCGGCCACGATGGCGCTGTCGGAGAACGAGCCGCACCTCGCCGGGTCACCCGCGCCGACATCGACGATCCCGACCTTCCAGGCCACGCCGGCCACCGCCGTGCCGTTGTTGCCGACCGCGCCGACCACGCCGGCGACGAACGTCCCGTGTCCGACCTGGCACGGGTCGTTGTTCACGCCCACGCCACGGTCGACGACGGTCCCGCCGCTGACGTCGACCTGACCGGCGATGTTCGGCCCGAGGTCGGGGTGGGTGCCGTCGACCCCACTGTCGATGATGGCGACCTTCACGGCGGGATCGCCGGTCGTCACGTCCCACGCCGCCGGCGCGTTGGTCATCACGTGGGCCCACTGTTCGGGGAACTCGGGGTCGTTCGGCACGTTCAGGGCGTGGCGCACGTAGTCGGGCTCCACGGCCACCACGCCGGCGTCGTCGTTGAGCGCGGCGGCACGGAGGGCCTCCCGCCCGGGCGTCACGACCACG
>JAOBWJ010000208.1 GCA_025463335.1 Acidimicrobiales bacterium | reverse complement strand
GCAGGGCGCAGCCGCCGCCGAAGCCGCCACCCGAGCCGGCTGGGCCGGCCGTCGGAATGGCTCCGGCGTGGGGGGTGGCCGCCGTGGCCACGGCGTAGGCGCCGGGACCGGCGAGGCCGGCCACGATGGCGGCGACCACGATGGCGATTTCGAGGCTCCGGCGACCGCGACGGCCGACGAGGATGGCGACCGCCGCGCCCAGTCCGAGCACGAGCACGAGCGGCTGCAGCCACGAGTTCCAGCCCGACAGCCGGTTCAGCAGGGCCGCCGACCAGCCCGCGGCGGCGGCCACGCCGGCGGCGAGGAAGCCCCGCGCCAGCATGTCGTGGCGGTGCTTCCAGAGCACGGCGCCGCCGATGGCCACCAGGGCGCCGATGGCCGGGGCCAGGGCCACCGTGTAATAGGAGTGGATGATGCCCTTGCTGAAGCTGAACACGACGGCCGTGGTCAGCAGCCAGCCACCCCACAGGATGATGGCGGCTCGGGTGCGGTCGGTCCGCACCGCCCGCCACGTGAGCACGAGGGCGCCGAGGCTGAGCACGAGAGCGGCCGGGATGAGCCACGACGCCTGGGCGCCGAACTCGCCGTTGAACAACCGGCTCCAGCCCGTCGGGCCCCACCGGCTGCCGGCCTGGCCACCGCCACCGACGCTGCCGGTCTCGTTGCCGGTCAGCCGGCCGAAGCCGTTGTAGCCGAAGATCAGATCGAGGACGCTGTTGGTCTGCGAGCCGCCGATGTAGGGCCGGCTCGACTTGGGCCACAGCTCGACGATGGCGACCCACCAACCGGCGGAGGCGACCATGACGGCAGCCGCCACGAGGAGCTGGCGGATGCGCTTGGCGAGGGGCACCGGTGCCGCCACCAGGTAGGTGAGCCCGAAGGCGGGAACGACGAGCAGCGCCTGCAGCATCTTCGACAGGAACCCGAAGCCGACGCAGGCACCGGCGAGGGCCAGCCACGACGTGTTCCCGTCCTCCACCGCCCGCATGACCGCATAGGCGCCACCGACCAGCAGCAGGACCAACAGCGCGTCGGGGTTGTTGAACCGGAACATCAGGGCCGCCACCGGCGTGAGGGCGAGCACGGCCCCCGCCAGCAGGCCGGCCTCGGCGCCGAACCACCGCTTCACCGAGGCGTAGAGCAGGGCCACGGCGGCCACGCCCTCCAGGGCCTGGGGCACGAGGATGCTCCACGAGTTGAGGCCGAACATGCGGGCCGACAGCTCCATGACCCAGAGCGAGGCCGGCGGCTTGTCCACGGTGATGAAGTTGGCCGAGTCCGACGAGCCGAAGAAGAACGCCTTCCAGCTCTTGGTCCCGGCCTGGACCGCAGCCGAGTAGAAGGAGTTGGCCCAACCCGACGCCCCCAGGCCCCACACGTAGAGGACGCCGGTCGCCACCAGCAGGGTGACCAGGGCGTAACGATGCCAGGTCGGTTCCCGGTGTTCGGGAGGCGCTTCGGCAAGGGTCGCCTCGCGCTCGGACTGGAGGATCGTGGTCATAGGACGACCTTCGACTCCGTCCCTTGGAAGATCCTCAGCGACCCTGGGGACTTCCCTCCGAGGTCATCGGGAGGGTGAGGGTGAACACGGCGCCGCCATCGGGTGCGTTCGCCGCGGTGGCGGTGCCGCCGTGCTCACGGGCGATGCCGGCCACGATCGACAGGCCGAGCCCGGCGCCGTTGCCGACCCGAGCCTCGTCCGCCTGCCAGAACCGGTCGAAGGCATGCTCCAGCGCCTCCTCCCCCAGGCCGCGCCCGTGGTCGCGCACCCGCACCACGGCAGCACCGCCCTCGAGGGTTGCCGACACCTCGAGCGGCGTGCCCGCCGGCGTGTGGCGCAGGGCGTTCGCCACCAGGTTGCCGATGGCCTGGCGCAGATGGTCGCCGTCGCCCCGAACCACGACCGGGTCGGGCGCGACCAGCGACACGGGCCGATCCGGGGCGGCGGCCACGGCGTCGCTGCAGGCGTCGGCCGCCAGCACGGCGAGGTCGACGGGCACGCGCTCGGCCGGGCGTGTCTGGTCGAGCCGGGCCAGCAGCAAAAGGTCCTCGACCAACGTCTTCATGCGGGCCGACTCCTCCTCGATGCGGCGGAAGATCGTCGGCTGGTCGACGTGCTCCTGGTCGCCACCGAGTCGGTACAGCTCGGCGAAGCCCTGGATCGACGTGAGCGGCGTGCGGAGCTCGTGGGAGGCGTCGGCCAGGAACTGGCGCAGGCGGAGCTCGGTGGCCTCCCGTTCACGGAAGGCCTCCTCGATCTCGCCCAACATGGTGTTGAGGGCCAGGCCCAACTGGCCCACCTCGGTCTTGCTCTCCGACGGCTCGACCCGCTGCGAGAGGTCGCCGGCCGTGATCGACCGGGCCGTCGTGGCCATGGCCTCCAGCGGATGCAGCCCACGGCGGAGGATGAACCACGAACCGGCGCCCAGGAGGGCCAGCAGCACGCCGGCCGACACGCCCTCGATGGCGACCAACCGCCGCAGCGCCTCAGTGACCTCCGTGAGCGGGAACGCCACGATGACCGTCGACCCGCCCGGCCCCTCGGACACGAGCACCCGCCAGCGGCCCGAACCGGTCGTCGAGCCGACGGTCAGGTACCGGCCCTGCGGCGTGACGGTGCCCAGGTCGGCGGGCAGATTGGGCTGCGTCGAGGAGTCACCCGCCTGCAGACGCTGGACCAGGCCATCCGGGGTGCGCTCCTCCACGTAGGTGCCGATGGGCACGACCACCGGCGGCGGCCCAACCCTTCCGGGCCCCGGACGACCCGGGATGGTTTCGGCCCGGAGCTGGGCCCGCGCGAAAGGTTCAGCCGTGCGGATCTGGGCGTCGAGCCGCTCGTACTGAGAGCGGGCGTAGAGCACGTACGTGGCCACGCCGAACACGGCGAGGCCGGCTGTCGACAGCAGCACCAGCGCGACGACCAGTCGAGACCGAAGCGTCACCCCCTGATCATGGCCGGTGGGCGGGTCCGGGACGCGAACAGCAGCCGATCGAGGAGCACGAACTGCAGGACCCACAGCGAGCCGAAGGCAGCCACACTGGCCGCCTCCACGGCCGTGGTGCGCTCCACGGTGGGGAGCCCGACGGCCCAATGCCCGGCCAACGACACCGCGAGCGTGGACAGGGCCAGGCCGGCGAACGACAGGACGGCGAACGGCGCGACTTCACCGCCGAGGGAGCGTCGTCCCTGCTTGCCCCACACCCAACGCCGGTTCAGCTCGAACGACGGCACCGTCCCCACGCCGGTGGCCACGATGTTGGCCCAACCCGGCGTCAACGTCCGGGTGGCCACGAGAGCGCCGAGCACGATCATGCTCACGCTCGTGGCGACGGCCGACACGGCGCCGTAGCGGATGAGCTTCATCACGCGAACACCCACCGGCGGAGCAGGACGAAGCGGCCGAGGGTGGCGGCGCCGTTCACGACGGTCAGGGCGACCAGCCTGGGCAGCAGGCCGTCGACCCCGGCGAGGGCCAGGCCGCCGAGGGCGACGAGGGTGAGCAGGAAGGGCCCGGCGGCCAGGGCCACACCAGCCGAGTAGTGGCGCGCCCGGTGCACCCGACCCCGGAGGGAGAACGTGAGCCGACGGTTGGCGGCGGTGTTGGCCAGGGCGCACACGGCCAGGGCCACGGCGTCGGCCCCGATCGGGCCGAGCGGTCCGGCCAGGACCCAGAACAGGGCGCCGAACACGACCGTGCTCACGGCGCCGATGGACGCGAAGCGCACGAGCTGGTCGACGAGGCTCGCATCTTGGGCCGCCGGGGCGCGCAGCGTGCCGGAGGTGAGCGTCGAGCCGGCGGCCGTACGTCGCAGCATGCGCCAGATGCCGGCCAGGTCGTCGCGGGCGGTGCGCACGACGTCGACCGAGCTGCTCGGGTCGTCGACCCAGTCGACCGGCACCTCGTGGATGCGCAGGCCGTTCTCCTCGGCCAGGACGAGCAGCTCGGTGTCGAAGAACCAGCCCTCGTCCTCCACCAGGGGCAAGAGGGCCTTGGCCACGTCGGTGCGCAGCGCCTTGAAGCCGCACTGGGCGTCGGAGAAGCCACTGCGCAACATCGCCTTCAGCAGGAGGTTGTAGGTGCGGGAGATGGCCTCCCGCTTCGGGCCGCGGACCACCCGGGAGCCGGCGGCCAGCCGGCTCCCGATGGCCACGTCGCTGTGGCCCGACAGCAGCGGGGCCACGAGCGGGAGCAGGGCATCGAGGTCGGTCGACAGGTCGACATCCATGTAGGCGACCACCGGTGCCTCGCTGG
>JAOBWJ010000175.1 GCA_025463335.1 Acidimicrobiales bacterium | reverse complement strand
AGGCCGAGCGTGCCGCCCTCGAACTCGAGCAGCTCGTTGACGGCGGCGCCGGGCAGCCCGGAGACGCGGGCGATGCCGTCGCCGACCTCGACGATGCGGCCGACCCGCGCCATCTCCGTCTTCGGCGAGTAGCCGGCGAGATTCTTGCGGAGGGCGTCGGTGATGTCCTGCGGGTTGATCGTGAGCTCTGCCATGTCCTCTTTATCCGATCGATTCGCGAAGCTGGTCGAGACGGGCGCGCACCGAGCCGTCGATGACAGTGTCGCCGACCTGGGCGACAATGCCCCCGAGGACGTTCGGGTCGATGACGACCTTCACCTCGACCTTCTTGCCGGTGGCCTTGCTGAGGGCCTCGGCCAGGCGGGCCTTCTGGTCGTCGGTCAACGGGATGGCCGAGCGGACCTCGCCCACGGCGCTGTCCTTGGCGGCAGCGGCCCGCTCGACCAGGCGGTCGATGATCTGGGGCAGCTGGCGGGCCCGGCCGGCGCCGACGACGAAGGCGACGAGGTTGGTCGTCACCGGCGACGCCTTGTCGCCGAGGAGGTCCTCGACGACACCGATGCGCCGCACGACGGGGATGGCCTCGTCGGTGAGCGTCGACCGGAGCTGGTCGTTGGCCTCGAGGGTGCGGGCGAACCGGAACAGTTCGTCCTCCACCTCGGCGAGGGAACGCTCGACGCGGGCGACCTCGAAGAGGGCGTTCGCGTAGCCGTCGATCCGGGCGTCGCCCTCGGCCATCAGCGGGCCCCGACGCTGTTGATGTAGTTCTCGATGAGCCGGGTGTTGGTGTCACGGTCGAGGTTCGACTCGACGACCTTCTCGGCCAGCTCGATGGCGAGGGCGGCGACCTGGCCGCGGATCTCGGCGAGCACGCGGTCGCGCTCGGCGGCCACCTGCTCGGCGTTCCGCTGGCGCAGCTCGGCGGCCTCGGCCTCGGCCTTGGCGATCAGGTCTCGACGGACCTGATCGGCCTGGGCCCGAGCCTCGTCGATGAGGCGCGAGGCCTCGGCCCGGGCGTCGGCCAGCTGACGCTGGTACTCGCTCAGGACGGACTCGGCATCGACCTTGGCCTTCTCGGCCTCGTCGAGGCTGTCACTGATCTTCTTGGCCCGGGCGTCCATGGCGCCCTTGACCGCCGGATAGCCCTTCCAGGCGAACAGGCCGAAGAGCACGATGAAGGCGAAGGCGCCCCAGAGCAGCTCGTTGGTGGCCGGGAGGATCGGGTTCGGAGCCGCCTGACAGGCGTCGATCGTCTGCCCCTGCTCGAGCAGGTGGATGCACTCCTCCGAGGCCGCCGGGATGGCAACGGTGGTGGCGGTGGTCTGGGCGTGGGTCTCCTGGGCGGTGGCCGTGCCGACGAACAGGAACGACCCGACCGCAGCCAGGAGCGCGAACAACGGTGCGCGCAAACGCATGAGGGTCTCCTTAGAGGCCGAGAAGGATGAAGACGACGAAGCCGATGAGGGCAAGGGCCTCGGTGAAGGCGATGCCGAGGAACATCGTCGTGCGGACCATGCCAGCCGCCTCGGGCTGGCGGGCCATGGCCTGGACGGACTGGCCGACGAGGTAGCCGATGCCGATGCCGGGGCCGATGGCCGAGAGGCCGTAGGCGAAGCCGGCGCCAAGGGCGCCAAGGGCGCTCTTCAGCTCGGTGCCGTTGGCCGTGATCTGTGCGAGCACGCTCATGGTGTCTCGTTCTCTCCTGTGCTTGGGGTGCGTTGACGGGGTCGAGCTGGTGCTCGGGATGCCTAGTGTTCGGGATGCATCGCGCCGCCGATGTAGACGGCGGTCAGGATGGTGAAGATGTAGGCCTGCAGGAACGCCACCATCACCTCGAACGCGGTGAGGAGGATGAGGACCAGGACCGGCAGAGGCAGGATCACCAGGCTCGGTCCGATCGACCACATGGCGGCCGACAGCACGGCGAAGGTGACGAGCAGGATGTGGCCCGCCAGCATGTTGGCGAAGAGTCGTACGGCCAGCGAGAACGGCCGCACCAGGAACGTCGACACGAACTCGATCGGCGTCACCAGGATGTAGAGGGCGAGCGGCACGCCGGGCGGGAAGAGCACCGACTTCAGGTAGCCGACCGGGCCCTGCTTGATGAAGCCGACGACGTTGAACACCAGCCACACCAACAGGGCCATGAACAACGGCATGGCCATGCGGGCGTTGCCCGGCATCTGCCACCCGGGGATGACCTCGAGGATGTTGTTGAACAGGATGAAGAAGAACAGCGTGAGCAGGAACGGGACCCACGCCAGACCCTCAGGACCCATGGTCTGCATCACGACCTGGGTGCGGATGAAGTCCACGCTGGACTCGGCGATGTTCTGCACGCCGGACGGCACCAGGGCCTGCTTGCGGCCGCCGAGGAGCATGATGGCGGCGCTGGCGATGGTGGCGAAGAAGAACCCCAGCACCACCTTGTTGATGGCGAAGAGTGAGTTCCCCTTGAAGAGGATGTCCGGCCACTCCACGAGGTGGCTGATCGGCGGGAATTCCAGGGCGAGCACCAAGGCGGTCAGTCCTTGTTCGTCGTGGGCTTGAGGCCCGGGTAGGCGAGGCTCCCGGCGACGTGCCGCAGCTCCCACAAGAGGAGACCGAGGTGCGAGACGCCGAGGGTGATGGCGAAGGGGGTGATCTGCATCCAGCCGGCGTGCCGGAACGGCACCACGGCGACGACGAGCAGGCCCAGGCGGAGGATGTAGCCGCCGAGGACGACACCCATCATGAGCGTGAGCGAGATCTTGGCGCTCCACGCCATGAGTGAGGCGGCCAGGAGGAAGTTCAGGCAGACGAGCAGGAGGGCGTAGCCGGCCGAGATGGCACCGGTGAGCCCCCACGGCAGCGCGGCGAGCACGAGGATCGCCGGCAGGACCGGCAGCGCCCGCTTGAGCACCAGGTCTCGTGCGATGTCGCGCTCGGGCGCGGGGCCGTCGAGGCGGGTGACGAACTGGGGGGTCGTCATGCAGTCATGTCCCTGCCGGGGGCTTGGCTCCGAGCACGCTTGCGGTTCCAGACCGCGTCGGCCTCGTGCTCGCGCATCTCTTCCTCGTACCGGAACCACGTCATGTAACCGACTCCGATGATGGCGAGGAAGAAGAGGATGAGCAGGAAGAGCGGGGAGGTGCCGAGCTGGCGATCGATGAGCCAGCCGAGCCCGCCGAAGATGGCGGGCGTGGCGGCCAGCTCGAACGCGCGCGACAAGGCCTCACCGAATCCGTTGTTCAGCTCTCGTCGTTCGCGAAGATCCACTCGCTCCACCCTCCGAGGGCCTCGTTCGAGGCGCTCGTGAAACTTTTCGCAATCTAAACCCTAGGTTTCAGGGGTCGCAAATTGCGGTCCGAGGCCCGGCGAACCCTAGTCGGCGCGTTCGCGCGGACGCCCGTCCAGGTCGTCGTCGAGGTCGAGCTGAAGCTGGCCCGGGTGCGCGCTCCGCGCCTTGCGGACCTCGGGGTGGAGCACGGTGTAGAGGGCCACGGCCAGGGCCGCCACACCGAAGGGCACGACGCCGGTCCCCCGGTTGAAGTACACCGGCCAGAGGACGAAGCCGGACAGAATGGCCGTCCACGCCCAGAGGATCAGCACCGAGCGGCGTTGCCCGTGCCCGAGGCGCATGAGCCGGTGATGGAGGTGATCCTTGTCGGCCACCGACACGCCGCTGCGCCGGCTGGCCCGGCGCACGATGGCGAAGGCGGTATCGAGCATCGGCACCCCGAGGATGACGAACGGGATGAACAGCGGGGCGAAGAAGAAGAACGTCGAGCCGTTGACGTCCTCGGCCGTCTGCCCGGCGACCAGCAGCGTGGAGCTGGCCATGAGCAGGCCGAGCAGGAGCGCACCGCCGTCGCCCATGAAGATCTTGGCCGGGTGGAAGTTGAACGGCAGGAAGCCCACGCACATGCCGAGCACGATCACGGCGATCAACGGGCTGATGCTGTTGCTGGCGTTGGGCAGCAGCCCGAGGTGGAACAGCTTCGAGCTGTAGAGGGCGAAGGCGCCGGCGGCGATGCCCACGATGCCCGCGGCCAGCCCGTCGAGCCCGTCGATCAGGTTCACGGCGTTGGCCATCCCCACCACCCACAGCACGGTGATCAAGGGGGCGAGGTCGGGCGAGAGGGCCACGGAGTCGCCGAACGGGATGCGGAAGTACAGCATCGTGACGCCCAGCAGCGAGAGGACACCCCCGGCGAGGACCATCCCGGCGACCTTGGCCGGGGCCGACACCTCCCGCAGGTCGTCGAGCACGCCGACGGCGAAGATCACGGTGGCGGCCAGCAGGATCCCGAGCGGCTCCGAGGTGCCCTCGAACACCGGGTCGAACTGGTGGAGCTGGGAGGCGGCCGCCATGCCGGCGAGGAAGCCGAGGAACATGGCCAGTCCACCCAGGGTGGCGGTGGGCCGCAGGTGCACTCGACGTTCGTCGGGCGCGACCACGGCACCGACTCGCACGGCCAATGCCCGCACGAACGGAGTGGTGAGCGCGGTGGTTCCCACGGCGACGAGCAGGACGATGAGGTAGCCGGACACGTTGGCGCCAGCCTCGCGCACCGAGACCGCTCCCGGGCCGGCGCACGGCCCCGCCCGGGCCGCGGTTCCCGCTTAAGGTGCGAAAGGGACGGGACGATGCCCTCTGGGTGAAGCGCATCGCCGTGTCCGGACTGGCCGTTTCCTTCGTGTTCACCTCCCTCCTCGTGGCCACCTCGGCCTCGGCCGCCGAGCCATCGGTGGTCGGCATCGCCACCACGCCGAGCGGCGCCGGACACTGGGTCGTGGATGCCGCCGGCCGGATCACGACCGACGGCGACGCCGTCCCGTTCGGCTCCCTCGCCGGGCGCTCCCTGCAGCAGCCGATCGTCGCCATGGCCGCCACCCCCACCGGCCACGGCTACTGGCTCGTCGCCCGCGACGGCGGCATCTTCAGCTTCGGCGACGCCCCCTTCAAAGGCAGCACCGGCGCCATCCGCCTCAACCAGCCCATCGTCGGCATGGCCGCCACCCCCACCGGCCACGGCTACTGGCTCGTCGCCCGCGACGGCGGCATCTTCACCTTCGGCGACGCCACGTTCCTCGGCAGCGCGGCCGACGGCGCCGACGCACCGACGGCCAACTCCCCCGCCGTCGGCGTGGCCCGCACGG
>JAOBWJ010000166.1 GCA_025463335.1 Acidimicrobiales bacterium | reverse complement strand
GTACGGCTCCGGGGTGAGCTCTGTCCAGCTCCGGATCTGGTCCTCGACCGGCATGCCGCGTTGCTCCAACGGGTTCATCGGGCCTCCCCTCCTGCCTCGCCGACCGCCTTCGCCAGCTCCTCCTTGGTCATCTGGGACCGCCCCTCGATGTTCAGCTCCTGCGCCGTTGCGTAGAGCTCTTCCTTGTTCATGTCGGTGCTGTCGACGATCTCCTCTGTCGCCGGCGGTTCCGCGCCGCCTGTGGCCATGCCGAAGAGCATCTTGGTGCGGGCGCCGGCCGCCCAGCCGTAGTGCTCGGTCTCCTGAGCGAGGACCTCGGCCACGGCCGTCGTCAGCTGCTCTTGGATCGGGCCGTCTGCCATCTGGTTGGCCAACATGTCGAGCAGTTGCCAGTTGGCCAGGTCCTTGGTCTCGGCCAGCACGACGGCTTCGAGCATGGCGAGCTCAGCCGTGGGCACGTCCACCGAACCGGCCAACGCCCATGTCGCCTCGACGAGCGCGGAGTCGGCCTTCTCCGTGGCGCGCGCCGCAGGGCTGACGTAGGACGGGTTGCCGCCCGAGGCGGAGATGAGCTCCTCGAGGATCTCGACGTGCCGAGTGGTCTCCTCCCCGAAATGCTCGTACTGACCGCGTAGCTCGTCCACCGTGGTGCGAGCGGCGACGGAGCGGTACAGCTGCAGGCCGCACCGCTCGTGGGTGACGCAGGCGCTCAACAGGTCGGCCATGAATGCGGCGTCCAGCCCGGAGTCCGCCAATGCCGTCCCGGCACCCGCGTCACGCATCTGGAGATCTGGCTCGATGTAGAGAAGACCCACTGGCTTGGCGGTGCCGCCAGTGGCCTTGGTGACCACGTTCGTCACGGCCACTCCTTTCGCGCCCGCGCACGGGCATCGTTTCCGACGTCGCCCTCCCCCTGACCGGAGCGCCAGTGACGCTGCTTCCGGCACGCGCACCATGCCCCGTCACGATGCTCGTCGAACACCGAAGATGCGAAGCGCGCCGAGGGTGTCCGAGCGTCCACCGAACGGGCCTCGTTCACCGGCTTCAGGCCGGCGCCGCCTACCTCACTTCGAACCTGCGGAGGGACGACCAGGCGCCCGGAGCGCCGGATGCGTCGACGGCCCGCACCCGCCACCACATGCGAGCGGCTGGGAGCGTGCTCCTCGAGTACGTCGAGGCTGCGACCGATTGGTTGACCGTCGGCGACGAGAAGGTGTCCTGGTCGTCGATCTGGATGGTGTAGCTCGCGGCGGCGGCCACGTCCGACCAGTCGAAGACGATCGTCTGGCCGGCGTTGAAGCGGGCGTCGACGGCCGGGCCGACGAGTGCCGGGGCGCCCAGGCTGGGCGTGGTCGACGCCCCCACCGGGGTGAACCGCCGGGTGGACGAGAACGGGCCGAACACGCCGGACGCGTTTCGGGCCCGCACCCGCCACCACAGCTGCTGCGCCGGGAGACCGCCGATTGAGACCTGCGACACGTTGACGATCTGGTTGGCGACGAACGGCGCCGAGATGGTCGAGGTGGAGTCGACCTGGATCTCGTAGTCCACGGCGTTGGCGACGTCGGTCCAGTTGAACGTGACCGGCTGGGCGACGCCGGTGGCGGCGTCGCCGGGGCTCTGCAGCGCGGGCGCGGCGAGGGGATTCACTGTCAAGGTGGCACTGGCGCTACCGCCGCCGTACGAGGCGGAGATGCTGACGGCGGTCGGGCTCGAGACCGCCGACGTCGTCACCGTGAAGGTCCTACTCGTCGCTCCGGCGGCCACCGTGACGCTGGCCGGCACGGTGGCGGCGGCGGAGTTGTCGGAGAGGGTCACGACCGCCCCTCCCGTCGCAGCCGGGGCGCTCAGGGTGACGGTGCCGGTCACCGAGGCGCCTCCGACCACGACGGTCGGGGTGACCCTGAGCGCCGTTGGGGTGATCGATGCAGCACGGGTCACGCCCAGCGCCGCGAAGAGGGTCGTGTCGCCAAGGGTGGCGGTGAGCTGGGCGGTCGTGTTGTCGACTGGGAAGGTGGTCGCCGTGAACGTCCCGCTGGTTGCGCCGGCCGGCACGGTGACGGTCGCCGGAACACTGACCGCCCCGGGCAGGGAGCTGCTCAGGCTGACGGCCACCCCACCCGCGGGTGCGGCGCTGCCGAGGGTGACGGTCCCGGTGGCCGATGTGCCACCGGGAACCGTGGTCGGGTTGACCGTGAAGCCCGTGAGCCCCGGCAGGCTGGGATGAACGATGAGATCAGCCGAGCGGGTCACGCCGCCGCCGGTCACGGAGATCGTGACCACCGTCCGGGCGGTCACCGCGCTCGTGACGATGGAGAACACGCCGGATTCGCTCGACGCCGGGATGGTGACGAACGCAGGCACCGAGGCGACCAGCGGGTTGCTGCTCGTCAACCGCAGCTGCTGGTCGTGACCCACCATCGAGGACAGCGGAATCCGGACGATCCCTCGAGAGCCATTGTCCGTCTCGACCGGGTCCAGCGTGAGCGAGCTGGGTGCCGGCGGTGGGGTGAGCGTGATTCGCCAGTTGGCGATGGCGTCCCCGGCCCGTGCCGTGATCGTCACGATGGTGACCGTGGAGACGGGGCTGGTCTGGATCGAGAACTGGGTGCCGCCGGCGGCCGCAGGAATGGTGACCGTGGCGGGCACGGTCGCGGCCGGCGACGAGCTCGAGAGGCTGACCGGGAACCCTCCGGGTGGAGCCAGGCCGTCGCAGAAGCCGGCGAAGCAGCCGACCTCCAGGTCCACGATCCCGAACAGCTCGGTGCCGCCGGTCGCCTTGACCGGAAACAACTGCAGGGGCGTGTCGTTCAGCCTCGGCGGCAGCAGCGTGATCGTGGTGGACACCGACGTTCCGTTGTACGTCGCGGTCACGGTCACCGTGGTCGGCGTCGTGACGTAACCGACCCGCATGCCCCGGAGCGAGTTGGTGGCCCCGGTGGGTGCCACCAGCACCTGGCTGGAGGAGGTGCCCGCCGCGATCTGCCTCGACGCCGGGAGCTCGGGCAGCAGGTCGGGATGGGTGGTGGTCAGGGCCACGGTGGCGCCGCCCGCCGGCGCGGGTCCGGTGAGGTCGATGCTGCCCCGGGCTTCGCCACCGCTGAACTTGGTCGCCGGGAAGGTGACCGCACCCATCCGCAGCGGTGTCGCGGCGACGGTGAACGTGCCGGTCGCCGACCAGGCGGTGTACGCCTCGTCGGCCCCGATGTAGCCGTACTGGGACCGCACCCGCCAGAACTTCGTGCCCGTGGTGAGGGACGGCACGATCTGTTGGTTCTCCGTGACCCGGTAGGACGATTCGATCGTGGTGAACGAGGAGCTCGCCGCGATCTGGACCTGGTAACCCAGCTCCTGGTGGTTCGGGACGTGGGTCCACGCGAGGGTCAACGGCAGCTGAAGTGTTGCGCCGTTGGTGGGCGCCACCAGGGTTGGCGGTGACGGGAACGGGTTGCTGTCGAGCACGCTGAAGTCGACCAGGTTCGAGGGCGTTCCCATGAGACCGCTCGCGTCCACGGCGATGACTCGTGCCTTGAAGTTGCCCTGGATGCTGGGGTTGAACGAGATGGCTTCGGTCGGCCCAGGAATGTCGACCTGGCGCACCCTCGTGTCGACCGGAAAGGCCGGGTCGGTCGATTCCTGGAGGATGTAGCTCACGGCGCCGGGCACGGCGCTCCACGTGAAGGTGATCGTCTCCCACGAGTGGAACCGGGTGCCGTTCCGCGGGGGGTCGAGGACCGCCGAGCCCGGCACGCCGGAGCCCGCGCCCGTGACGGTGAAGCTTCGAGGCGACGACCAGGCGCCCGGCTCGAGGTCGCGGCTCACCGCCTGGCTGCGCCAGAAGTAGGGCCCATTGGCCAGGCCACTGACGACGTCTTGCGTCGTGGCCGCGCCCGACAACAGCGCGGCATTCCGCTCGATCACGGACCCGAAGTCCGACGATCGGCTGATCTCCCAGTTGTAGCCACCGGCGTCGAGCACCTGCGACCAGGAGATCGTGAAGGGAATCGTGACGCTCGTGCCGCTTGCCGGCCCGAGCAGCGCAGGAGCGGGAGGCGGGACCGCCATGGCCACCGGCATGCCGGCGAGTCCGTCCAGTGCCGGCAACGCCAGGATGGTGACGAGCACCGAGGCAAGGGCCCTTCCAATGCGGTTTCTCGACTTCATGTCGTCAGGATGACGACCTGCCGGGGTGAGTCAATTGGCCGTTGGTCGTAGTCCAATGCAAATGATTGGCACGAGTACCTGTCGTTCTCGCCCGTGCAAATGAGGGTGACGGACGATCGTTCTAGGTCTGCCGAAGGGCTCGTAGCTGCCGCCGCAGCAGGTCGCGCTCGGCCCCGTTCTTGGTGCGGGTGAGGGCCTCCTCGTATGCGGCCGCGGAGTCGCCGTCGCGACCGAGTCGGTGGAGCAGGTTGGCCCGGGCGGCGTGGAAGAGGTGGCAATCGTCGAGGTCGGCGGCCAGGCCGTCGAGCAGGCCAGCGCCGATAGCGGCCCGTCCCGCTCGGCCACGGCGATGGCTCGGTTGAGGGCGACCACGGGCGATGGGTTGACGGCGACGAGCTGGTCGTAGAGGGCGACGATCTGGCCCCAGTCCGTGTCGGGGCTCCGGGGCGCGTCGCTGTGCACGGCGGCGATGGCGGCCTGGATCTGATACGGCCCGGGCAGGTTGCGGCGCAGGCAGGCGCGGACGATGGCGTGGCCCTCGGCGATCAGGGCGGGGTCCCACCGGCCGCGGTCCTGGTCGCCGAGGCGTACCAGCCGGCCTTCGGCGTCGGCCCGGGCCGCCCGCCGTGACTCGGTGAGGAGCAGCAAGGCCAGCAGGCCGTGGGCCTCGGCTTCGTCGGGCATCAGCTCGACGAGGAGGCGCTGAGCACGCACTCGCGGTTCGTCGAGCACGGGCGGTCGAGAGCCGACTACAACACAGGGCCATGAGGAACCCGCACGCGGGTGTGCCGTTCGGTGACGACGCCGCCGCCATCGCGGCCGCCCTGGAGGACGTGAGCGTCCCAGCCCTCCTCCTCTCCCTCGTGCACATGACCGGCGACCCGTCGTGGATCCGTGAACGGCCGCTGCCGCAGCTGGGCTCGTCCGCCGACTTCCAGTGCGGGCTCTCCGAAGCCGACCAGGCCGACATCCGCCGCCGAGCCCTGCCGGTGATCGCCGGCTACCGGGACGCCGGGTGCGACCCGCAACCCCTCTCGCGCGACCTCCTCCTGGAGATGATGTCGTGGTTCGCCACCACGGCGCTCGAGGGCCGGATCGTGCCCATGCTCTTCGAGGACATGCAGTTCGACGGCGCCGACAGCCGGGCGATCACCTGGGGCGGCAAGCTCCCGGCCGACGTCAGGGAGGCGTCGCCCGTGG
This sequence comes from Acidimicrobiales bacterium, assembly GCA_025463335.1. Classification (GTDB taxonomy): domain Bacteria; phylum Actinomycetota; class Acidimicrobiia; order Acidimicrobiales; family CADCSY01; genus RYN-34. The sequence continues at coordinate 6,769 of JAOBWJ010000166.1, read as the reverse complement.
TCGTCATCGGCTGCGGCGAGTCGGGGATCCTCGCCGGCATCCGCCTGGCCCAGGCCGGCCTGCCGTTCACGATCATCGAGAAGAACGACGGGCCCGGCGGCACGTGGTGGGAGAACCGGTACCCGGGCGCCCGGGTCGACGTCGGCAGCCACCAGTACTGCTACTCGTTCGAGCCCGGCGACCACTGGAGCGAGTACTACTGCCGGCAGCCCGAGCTGCGGGACTACTTCGCCATGGTCCTCGACAAGTACGGGCTGCGGTCGCGGTGCCGGTTCGGCACCACGGTCACGGCGGTCACCTGGGACGAAGCGGGTGGGCGGTGGCGCGTCGAGGTCCTAGGGTCCGACGGTGCCGCGGACGTGCTCGACGCCCGGTTCGTCATCAGCGCCGTCGGGTCGCTCAACCTCCCGAAGCTCCCCGACATCCCCGGCATGGACAGCTTCACCGGCCCGTCGTTCCACTCGTCGCGCTGGCCCGACGACCTCGATGTCGCCGGGACACGCTTCGCGCTGCTGGGGGCCGGGGCCAGCGGCTTCCAGATCGCCCCGACCATCGCCGAGGAGGTCGGGCAGCTGACGATCTACCAGCGAACGGCCCAGTGGATGTTCCCGAACCCGGTGTACCGGATGACGGTCCCGGCGGGGGACCGGTGGGCGCTGCGGCACCTGCCGTTCTACGCCCGGTGGTTCCGCTTCCTGATGACCTATCCGGGGATCTCGGTCGGGACGGCACCGTACCGTCGCGACCCCGACTACCCCGACGCCGACGGCCTGGCCATCAACCAGGGCAACGCCGCTCGCCGCAAGCAGCTGGAGGGGTGGATCACCTCCCACCTCGACGGGCGCGCCGACCTGATCGAGAAGTCGATCCCCGACTACCCGGCGTCGGGCAAGCGGATCCTGCAGGACGACGGGTTCTGGTTGCGGGCCCTGGGCCAGCCCAACGTCGAGCTGGTCCGCACCGGCATCGACCGCATCGTGCCCGACGGCATCGTGACCGTCGATGGCACGCTCCGGGAGGCCGACGTCATCTGTTACGCCACCGGGTTCCAGCACAACGAGTTCCTGGCGCCCATCGACGTCGTCGGGCGGGAGGGGGCCTCGCTGCGCGAGCAGCTGGGCGACGAGCCCACCGCCTACCTCGGCATCACGCTCCCGAACTTCCCGAACCTGTTCTGCGTGTACGGCCCGGGCACGAACCTGGCCCACAGCGCGAGCCTGTTCTTCCACTCCGAGTTCCAGGTCAGTTACGCGCTGGAGGCCATCCGGGCCGTCCTCACCTCTGGGGGGCGGAGCTTGGCGGTGCGTCCGGAGGTCCACGACGCCTACGCCGAATGGCACCAAGCCGAGATCAGCCAGCTCGTGTGGGCGCACCCCTCGATCACCCACAGCCACTACAAGAACCCGAACGGGAACGTCTACACGCTGTCCCCGTGGCCGATCGACCAGTACTGGGAGCTGACCCGGGTGTTCGACCCGGACGACTACCTCCTCGACTGACGCGAGCGACGCCGACTACGTGTCTACGGGAGGTACTCGCCCGGGGTGCGACGAGAAGATCAGCTCTACAGACGCGCCCGCGTCGCCGAACTCTCGTACGACACAAGGACATCCCATGGCTGAAGTCATCGCAGGGATCGCGATCCCCGACACCCCCCTCGTAGCCGACGCGACCGCATTCGTGCGCGAGGCAGAGAACGACCTGCTGTACCACCACTCCCGGCGTGTGTTCCTGTTCGGAGCGCTACAGGGCAAGCGTCGTGGGCTCGAGCCGGACCCCGAGCTCTTGTACGTGGGAGCCCTCTTCCACGACGTCGGACTCACTCCGGACCACAGCACCGACGACCGGCGATTCGAGGTCGACTCGGCCAGCGCTGCTCGGGAGTTTCTGCGCGGTCACGATGTGTCCGAGGACGACATCGCACGAGTGTTTCTCAGCATCGCGTTGCACACCACGCCCGGCGTCCCCGAGTTCCTCGAACCCGAAGTCGCGCTGGTCACGGCGGGGGTGGAGACCGATGTGCTCGGCATTGGCTACCGGGATCTCGACGCGAGCCTCATCGCCGAGGTGACGGACGCGCACCCTCGCCCCGACTTCAAACGACAGATTCTGAAGGCGTTCACCGAGGGCAACATGCGACGGCCGCAGACCACGTTCGGCAACGTGAACGGCGATGTGCTCGAGCGCTTCTGCCCGGGTTTCGAGCCCGCGAACTTCGTCGACATCATTCAAGGCTCCGACTGGCCCGAATGAGTCGGTGTCTGTTCTTCGTTGAGGGCGGCGAGCCGTCGCCGCCAGGGAGGACAGCCGTGGAGTACCTGGTCACCATGACGACCCGAGTCCCCGACGGGACCTCCGACGACACCGTCGACGGCGTACGGGCCCGGGAAGCGGCACGTGCGTGTGAGCTGGCCGCCGAAGGCCATCTGCTCCGCCTCTGGCGACCACCGCTGCAGCCGGGCGAGTGGCGGAGCCTCGGGCTCTTCGCCGGCGCTGACGACGTGGCGCTCGAGGCGGTCTTGGCCTCGATGCCGCTGCGGGTGTGGCGCACCGATGACGTCACACCGCTCACGCCCCACCCCAATGACCCCGGGCCGCGGCCCTCGGCACCGGTGGCTGGGAGCGCCGGGGTCCCCGAGTTCCTCACCACCTTCACCCTTGCCATCCCCGCCGGCACGCCAACACCCCTTGTAGAGGACACCAAGGCAGGCGAGGCGCAGCGCACCCGCCAATTGGCCGAGCAAGGGCACTTGCTCCGATTGTGGCAGCTTCCGGACGACGGCCGATCCTTGGGCCTCTGGCGGGCGAGCGGCACGCCGGAGATGCACCAGATCCTCGCATCACTCCCACTCGCCGGGTGGCTGATCGTCGACACCCTGCCGCTCAGCCGCCACCCCAGCGACCCGCCGTCGTGAACGCTGTGCGCAAGCAGAACGTCGCGATCGTCACTGGCGAGGACTTTGTGCTGCAGGAGGGCGCTTCCGGAACCACCTATTGACACTTGTACAAGTAGCTGTTTGTATAAGAGCCATGGACACCCTTGAGCTCCTCGACCACGGCTTCACCTGGACCACCGCCCGCATCGCCGCTGTGCCCGCCGATGGGCTGGACGCGCCCACACCCTGCGGGCTCTGGGACCTCCGGGGCCTGCTCGACCACACCATCGGCTCGGTGACCATGCTCACCGATGCGGCGGCCGGCACCGAGGTTGCCGCCGCCCCTGCCTCGTGGGACCAGGCCATCGCCGAGCTGGCCGCCCGCAGCTCTGTGGTGTGGCGTGCGCCGGGGGTCATGGACCGCACCATGGAGCTGCCGATGGGGGCGATGCCCGGCTCGACGGTGGCGTCGGTGACGCTGCTCGAGACCGTCGTGCACGGCTGGGACATCGGCCAGGCGAGCGGTGAGCACATCGAGATCCCCGATGCCCTGGCGCTCCCCATCCTCGAGTTCGCCCGCCAGGCGCTCCCGGCCGACCGGGGCGACGACTTCGCCGCCGACCTCGGCATCGGCGCCACGCCGTCCGAGCAGCTCGTCGCCTTCCTCGGTCGCAAGCTGCGGTGAGCGCAGAGCTCGCCCCGCTCGACGCCACCCTGCGGGCGTTGGCCGACGGCAACCGCCGTGCCATCCTCGAGGTCGTGCGCGACAGCCCCCTCGCCGTCGGCGAGATCGCCGCCGAGATGACGATGAGCCAGCAGGCCGTGTCGCACCACCTGCGGGTGCTCCGGGGCGCCGGGTTGGTCACCGAGACCCGGGACGGCACCCGTCACCTCTTCATGGTGCGGGCCGACGGGCTCGACGTCGTCCGCAAGTTCGTCGACGGCTTCTGGCCCAAGCACCTCTCCGCCCTGAAGGCGGCCGCCGAGAAGACTGCGAGGGACCGTGCCTGATGTCGCCACGTCCATCGACATCGAGGCGCCGCCCGAGGTCGTCTTCTCCCACCTGGTGACACCGGAGGGGATGCTCGCCTGGATGGGCGAGTACGCCGAGCTGGATGCGACCGCGGGCGGTGTGTTCGCCGTCGACATCGGCGGCAACCGCATCCGCGGCGAGTACGTCGAGGTGGACCCGCCCCACACGGTGGTCTTGACCTGGGGTGTGCTGGGCAGCGACGTCCTCCCGGCCGGGTCGTCACGCGTCGAGTTCCGCCTCACCCCCATCGCCGACGGCACCCGCCTCGACCTCACCCACACCGGCCTGCCGGAGGTGGAGCAGCCCAAGCACGCGGCCGGCTGGGCCGAGCTCCTGGACCGGCTCGCCGTCGCCGTCGCCTGACCTGCGCTCCGCCTCTCCGGCTCGAGCTCTACCTCGTCGCCGACCTCGACGCGCCCCCGCCCCCGTCCGCTCGCCATCGAGTGACCGTCCTCGGGGGTCGGGCGGGCTCCTCATAGGTTCACCGGGTGACGCCCGCCCGCCGCTTGCCCGGACCGGCTCGCCCTCCCCGGTGGGGGATCCGTACGCTGCGGTCATGACGCCGCCCGGCCGGTGGCCGCTGGTCGGCCGGGCCCAAGAGATCGCCTTCCTCCTCCAGGCGCTCGACGCCCACCGGGGGGCCGTCGTCTCGGGCGCGGCGGGGGTCGGAAAGTCGACGGTGCTCGCCGCCGTGGCCGACACCGCCGCATCGACCGGCTGGGCCGTCCTCCGGATCCAGGCCACCGCCGGCTCCTCGCTCGTCCCGCTCGCCCCGTTCGCTGGCCTCCTCCCGGTGTCGGCCGGCGCCGACCCGCTCGATCGGGTGATCGCGGTCACCACCGCGGTCGCCGACCTCGGCGATCGGACGCTGCTCGTCGTCGACGAGGCCCACGCCCTCGACGAGATGTCGGTGGTCCTGCTTCGCCACATCGCCAGCTCGACGCGGGCGCGGATCCTCCTCGGGGTGCGCGCCGGCGTGCGGTTGCCGGACGGTGCGCTCGCGGTCGTCGGCGACGCGCCACGGCTCGAGCTGCAACCGCTGGCCGAGCCGGAGCTGCTCCGGCTCGTCGAGCAGGTGCTGGGCGGCACCCTCGACGCCGCCAGTGCCCGCCGGCTGTGGGCGGCCACCGAAGGGAACCCGCTCTTCGCCCGCGAAGTGGTGCTCGACGCCGTCGAGCGCGGCACGGTCGAGCGATCGGGTGCCGCCCTCCGGCTGCCGGCCGGGCTCCAGTCGGGCCAGCGGATCGCCGACGCCGTCGCCAGCCGGCTCGGCACGCTCGACGACGTCACCCGCGACGCCATCGACCTGCTCGCCATCGGCCAGCCGCTCGAGATCGCGCTGCTGGAGCGGCTCGTGCCCCTGGGCGTGCTCCACGACCTCGAGCGGCGCGGAATCCTCTCCTCGACGCGGAGCGGGCAGCGCATCGAGCTGCGCCTCGCCCACCCCCTCTACGCCGAGGTGACGATCGCCGGCATGGGCGCGGTGGCCGAGCGAGTGGCGCGCCGGCGACTCGTCGATGCCATTGAAGCCACCGGCTCCCGACGCCACGATGACCCGCTCCGCCTTGCCATCTGGCGCGCCGACCTGGGCGACCTCACCGACGCCGGCGAGCTGCTCGCCGCCGCCGTCGCCCTCGACCGGGTCTACCACCGCGCCGCCGTCATCGGGATCTCCGGCGGCCGGCCCGAGCTGATCCCCGGGTGCCTGGAGGCCGCGCTCCGCCTCGCCCAGCGCGCCCTCGACGTCACCGGCCGCATGCCGGCCCTCGACCTCGTCGCCCGCACGCTCGCCCGCCTCGGCCAGATCGAGGAGGCCGCCAAGCTGACCGCCGACCTCGACCGGTACGTCGTCGACGCCGAGGACGCGGCGCTGGCTGCCAGGCTCCGGGCCCAGGTGCTGTGCGTGATGGGCGAGCCGGACCAGGCGCGGGACGTGCTCCTCGAGGCCGAGTCGGCGACCGCGCTTGGGGAGCACGCCACGTTGGTCCGCGTCTCGAGGCTGCAGATCGAGACGTTGTCCGGCCGGTACCGCCAGGCGGTGGCGACCGGCGAGGAGGTGCTCGCCGGGCGGCTGACGCCGGACGAGATGATGGCCGCCACCGCGGCCATCAGTGCGTCCCTGGTGCGGATCGGGCGCAGCGCCGATGCGCTGGCGCTGGTCGACCCCGTGCTCGCCGGCGCCGTCGGCGACGAGGATGCCCACGCCGTCCTCGCCATCGGGCTGGCCCGGATGATGGCGCTGGCCGCGCTCGGTCGGGGCGACGAGATCGACGCGTCGGCCACGTCCGTCGCCGCCATCCAGGACGACGTCGGCGACGCCGAGCTGGCGGCCGTGGCGGCCGCCGTCGGATCGGCGGTGGCGCTGGACTGGGGCCGGGCGGCCACCGCCGTCGGGCTGGCCGAGCGAGCGGTCGCCGGCCTCCAGGGCAGCGACGTGCTGGGCATCCGGCGGGTGGCGTTCGCCGTCCTGGCCACCGGGCACGCGCTGCTCGGGCGAGAGGCCCAGGCGACGTCCGCGCTCGCCGACCTCGATGCCGGGACCGGCGGGATGTGCGGCTACGACGCCGACGTGGGCCGGGCCCGGGCATGGACGCTGGCCTGCGGGGGCCGGACCGGCGATGCCGTCGACGCCCTGGTCGAGGCCGCTGCCATCGTCGCCGAGCACGGCCACGATGCCCTGGAGGCGGCGCTCCTCCACGACGTCGTCCGCCTCGGCCGGCCCGAGCTGGCGATCGCCCGGCTCGAGTCGTTGGCGACGACGGTGCAGGGTCCGCTGGCCGAGCTGGCCCGAGACCACGCCCGCGCCGCCGTCGCCGGCGACGGCCACGCCCTCGACGACCTCGCCGATCGGGCGGCGGCC
>JAOBWJ010000137.1 GCA_025463335.1 Acidimicrobiales bacterium | reverse complement strand
GCGACGGTGAAGCCGGCCACCGTCAGGGCTTCGATGAGTTGGTCGCCGTGGGCTTGGTCGCGGGCTTCGAGCATGAGGCGGACCTGGGCGTCACCGAGGGCGAGGCCCACGCCGGCCCGGTGGTGCTCGATCGACAGCACGTTGGCCTGGAGCTCGGCGATGGTGGCGCTGAGCGCGGCCAGCTGGCCCGGGCGGTCGGCCAGCACCACCTGCAGCACCAGGTAGCGGCCGGCGGCGGTGAGCCCGAACTCGACCAGCCGGGTGAGCAGCATGGGGTCGACGTTGCCGCCCGACAGCACGGCCACCGCCGGCCCCCCGCCGGGCACGACTCCGGCGAGGAGGGCGGCCAGCCCGAGAGCGCCGGCGGGCTCGACGACGGACTTCGCTCGCTCCAACAGGAGCAGCACAGCCCGGCTGATGTCCTCTTCGGAGACGGTCACGATGTCGTCGACCAAGGCCCGGGCGTGCTCGAAGGTCAGGGCCGAGGGTCCCTTCACGGCCACGCCGTCGGCCATGGTCGCCACGCCGGCCAGCGTCTCGATCGCGCCGGCGTCCAGCGACGCCCGCATGCAGGCGGCGCCGGCCGGCTCCACCCCGATCACCCGCACGCCCGTGCCGGCCAGGGCCACGGCGATGCCCGCCAGCAGGCCCCCGCCGCCCACCGGCACCAGCACCACCTCGGCCTCGGGCGCCTCGACAGCGATCTCCAGGCCCACGGTGCCCTGCCCGGCGATGATGAACGGGTCGTCGAACGGGGGGACCCACAGCGCCCCGGTCGCCTCGGCGTGGGCCAGGGCGGCCACGATGGCGTCCTCCACCGTGCCGGCGACCAGCTCGACCGAGGCGCCGTAGTCCCGGGTGGCCTGGAGCTTCGGCAGCGACACGCTGGACGGCATGAAGATGGTCGAGGGGATGCCGGTCCGGGCGGCGGCCAGGGCCACGCCCTGGGCGTGGTTGCCGGCCGATGCGGCCACGACGGCCGGCGTGGTGGTCGGGTCGAGCCGGCTGATGCGGTTGTAGGCGCCGCGGATCTTGAACGAGCCGGTGCGTTGACGGTGCTCGGGCTTGAACAGCACCGGCCGGCCCACCACCTTGGAGATGGCGTCGGCCGAGTGCACGGGCGTGGGGCGGATGACCGCCGCGACGCGGGCCGCGGCCTCCTCGACGTCGGCCCGCTCGATCACCGGGGCGACCCTAATAGCCGAGCCGATTGCCCTCGGTGGGGGATGGCCCCTACACTCGTCGGTCGGCCCGGGAACGGGTCGATCCCTCGCCGCAACTCCGAGAGTAGAGCCGTGCGTACGTTCAGCCCCACCCCCAACGACATCGAGCGGACCTGGCACGTCATCGACGCCGAGGGCATGGTCCTCGGGCGCCTGTCGACCGAGGTCGCCAACCTGCTGCGCGGCAAGCACAAGCCGATCTACGCGCCGCACATGGACACCGGCGACTTCGTGATCGTGGTCAACGCCGACAAGGTGGTCCTGACCGCCGGCAAGATCGACAAGAAGATCGCCTACCGCCACACGGGCTACCCGGGCGGTCTGCGCGAGACGAAGTACTCCGACCTCATGGCCAAGAAGCCCGAAGAGGTCGTCCGCAAGGCTGTCAAGGGCATGGTCCCGAAGACGGCGCTCGGCCGCTCCATGCTGCGCAAGCTCAAGGTCTACGCCGGCCCGAACCACCCGCATTCCGCCCAGGCTCCCGTCGCGTTCGACATCCCGTCGGCGCGCCGCGAGGCCTGAACCCAGGAGACTCTTCGTGGCCGACAAGCCCCTCACCCAGACCACCGGCCGACGCAAGGGCGCTGTCGCCCGTGTGCGCCTGCGTCCCGGCACCGGGACGATCACGATCAACAAGCGGGCGTTGGAGAACTACTTCCCCAACGACACCCACCGGATGATCCTCACCGAGCCGCTCCGTCTGACCTCGCTCGAAGAGGCCTACGACGTGGACGTCACCATGCACGGTGGCGGCATCACCGGCCAGGCGGGCGCCCTCCGTCTCGGCATCGCCCGCAGCCTCATCGAGCTCGACCCCGAGCTGCGGGCCGTGCTCAAGAAGGCCGGCTTCCTCACGCGCGACGCCCGTGAGAAGGAGTCCAAGAAGTACGGCCTCAAGAAGGCCCGCAAGGCTCCGCAGTACTCCAAGCGCTAGGCCCCGCCATGCAGTTCGGCACCGACGGCCTCCGCGGTGTCGCGGGAACCGAGCTCACTGCCGAGTTGACGCTCGCCCTCGGGCGAGCGTCGGCGCGCGTCCTGGGAGGCCCGCGCTTCCTCATCGCCCGCGACACGCGGCTGTCGAGCTCGTGGCTGGAGACGGCGCTGGCCGCCGGCCTGGCCGCCGAGGGCGTCGACGTCGAGCTGCTGGGCGTGCTGCCCACCCCGGGGCTGGCCTGGCACTCGGCCCAGGAGGGCGTGCCGGCGGCCATGATCTCGGCGTCGCACAACCCCTACCAGGACAACGGCATCAAGCTGTTCGCGGCGGGAGGCATCAAGCTGACCGACCCCGTGGAGGCTCGCCTGGAGGCCGAGCTTGCTGGCCCGCCTGCACCCACCACCGACATAGGCCTGGTGCGGCGCCGCATGCGGGCCGACGAGCCCTACCAGGCGTTCCTCGTGAGCAGCCTGGAGGGCCGGACGCTCGACGGCCTGTCCATCGTGATCGACTGCGCCAACGGGGCTGCCAGCCATGTCGCTCCGGCGGTGCTCGAGGAACTGGGCTGCGACGTCGAGGTGCTCGCCGCCCGGCCCGACGGCCTCAACATCAACGCCGACTGCGGCTCGAACCACCCCGAGCGACTCCAGGCCCAGGTGCTGGCGTCGCGCGCCGACGTCGGCCTGGCCTTCGACGGCGACGCCGACCGGGTCATCGCGGTCGACCACACCGGCCGCCTCATCGACGGCGATCATCTCATTGCCATGTGCGCCATCGACCTTGCCGAGCGCGCTGCCCTGAAGGACGACACCGTCGTGGTGACGGTCATGACCAACCTCGGGTTCCGCCTGGCCATGGCCGAGCGCGGGATCAAGGTGGTGGAGACCGGGGTCGGAGACCGCTACGTGCTCGAGGCGCTGGACGCCGGCGGGCTGACCCTCGGGGGCGAGCAGTCGGGCCACGTGATCTTCCGCCAGTTGGCCACCACCGGCGACGGCGTGCTCACCGGCCTGCAGGTGCTCGACCTGGTGCAGCGCTCAGGCAAGCGCCTGGCCGCCCTGGCCGACGCGGCGATGACGTCGCTGCCCCAGGTGCTGCGCAACGTGCGGGTGGCCAAGCGGGGCATCGACGTGAGCGCGGCCATCGCCGAGGATGTCCGGGCGGTCCAGGCCGAACTGGGCGACCACGGTCGGGTGCTGATCCGCCCGAGCGGCACCGAGCCGCTCGTGCGAGTCATGGTCGAAGCCCCCACCCAGGAACTGGCCGATTCGGCCGCCGGGCGGTTGGTCGCGGCCGTCGAGCGAGCCTGCTCGTGAGCCTCTGAAGGTTCGGCCGAACGCTCGGACGTCTTCGATGAGCGGTTACGCCGGCACTTCCCCGGCCCACTACGCCGAGGTGCTGGCCGGGCTCGACGGCGGCGACCGGGCCACGCTCGCCGATCTGGTTCGGGGCGTGCTCGACCGACTGGAAGTGGCAACGGGTCACAGCATGGGGAC
>JAOBWJ010000130.1 GCA_025463335.1 Acidimicrobiales bacterium | reverse complement strand
CGGCTGCGGTCGAGCCGGCGATCTCCGGCGGGTCAGAACTGGTCGGGCACGTCTGCGGAGTCGAGGAACTCGAACTCGGGCGGTGCCGTGACGCCGGCGGCGCCCATGAGCTCGGCGATGCGGGGCTGGTTCTGGAAGAACTGCTGGAACGATGCGGCGTCGGGCCACTCGTCGAGGAGCCGGACGTAGCCGTCGCCGATGCCCCAGCGGTGGTGCATGGCGCCGGCGGCCTCGGCCTCGTTGCGTATGGCGACGAAGTCGTCGGCCCGTTCGGCCCACAGCTTCCGCATGACGTCCGGGTCCACGGCCAGCTTGCCGATCACGATCACGCTCATCCCGATCCCCCTCGGTTTGGTGATGCCGACGACGCTACGCCTGGATCGTGGCCCGTGCTCGGCGACCCGGACGGATGCCCAGTGGGGCGGTGGAGGAGCCGGGTTGGCGCAGGTGGGGGCACATCGGTAGGGTGCTCTCCACGCCGCGGGGTGGAGCAGTCTGGTAGCTCGTCGGGCTCATAACCCGAAGGTCGCAGGTTCAAATCCTGCCCCCGCCACCATCTGAAGTGCAGTCCAGAAGGGGTTTCCGGTCTCCGGGAGCCCCTTCGCTGCGTCTTGGAGGCGGCCCGTTGTCAACGATCTGTCAACGATTGGCCCAATCCTTCGGATCGAGGGTCGAAGGCGGCGGCGATGTTGGCCATGGCTCACGCGTCCGCGCAGTTTCACGCCGGCGACGACGGGTAGGCCGGCGCGATCTCCGTGGGAGGAGGGAGCCCCTGTGCCCAGGGTTGCGGTGTCCGGCTCCTACGGAGGGCTCAACGTGGGGGACGAGGCCATCTTGACCTGCGTCGTCGAGGAGCTGCGGGCCACGGTGCCCGACGTCGAGCTGCTCGTGCTCAGCCGCAACGCCGACCACACCAAGCGCCACCACCAGGTGGACGAGGTCCTGCCGTCGCGGATCCTCACGCGGGACGAGCTGGTGCCGCAGCTGTCGGGGCTCCACCTGTTCATCCTCGGGGGTGGCGGGCTCCTCTACGACGGCGAGGCGCAGTCCTACCTGCGCGAGGTCGAGGTGGCCCAGGAGCTCGGCGTCCCGACGATGACGTTCGCGATCGGTGCCGGGCCGCTGACGGAGCCGGGCACGAGGGCCCAGGTCCGTTCGGCGCTCGACGCCATGGCGGCCCGGACCCTGCGTGAGTCGGGGGCCAAGCGCCTCCTCGAGGAGGTGGGCGTGGGCGCTGAGCTGGTGGTGACCGCCGACCCGGCGTTGCTGCTCACCCCCGAGCCGTTCAGCGAGGACATGTTGCGCGACGAGGGCATCCCGCTCGGGGCGCGCCTCGTCGGCATCTCGGTGCGCGAGCCGGGCGGTGCGGCCCCGGACCTGACCGCCTCGGCGTACCACTCGCTGGTCGCCGACGCCGCCGACTTCATCGTCGACCGCTTCGACGCCGAGGTCGTGTTCGTGCCCATGGAGCACGGCGACGTGCAGGAGGCGCACAAGGTCATCGCCCGGATGCTGGGAGCGGAGAGCGCCCACGTCCTCAAGGCCCGCTACTCGCCGGGGCAGCTGCTGGGCCTGATGGAGCACTTCGAGCTCGCCGTCGGCATGCGGCTGCACTTCGTCATGTTCGCCGCGCTGGCCGGCGTGCCGGTGCTGGCGCTGCCCTACGCCCCGAAGGTCACCGGCATGCTCGACGCCCTCGGTCTGCCGGGTCGGGTCCTGCTGCACCAGGACCGGGCCGGCCCGCTGCTGGCCCACATCGACAACCTCTGGGACCACCGCCACGTCGTGCGGGAGGCGCTGCCGGACCAGATGGCCGGACTGAAGAAGCAAGCCAGGCGCAGCGCGGAGATCGCCGCCTCGCTCATCCACACAGGAAGGACGTAACCGTGCCCCCGCTGGCGTCCAGCCCCACCCGCCGCACCGTGACCCTCCCCGCCCGCACGGGCGTGGTGGCAGCGGAGAGCGACGTGCTCGTCGTCGGCGGCGGTCCCGCCGGCCTCGGGGCCGCGCTCGGTGCGGCCCAGGCCGGTGCCGACGTCGTGCTCGCCGAGCGCTACGGGTTCCTCGGCGGCAACGCGACAGCCGCCCTCGTCATGCCGCTGATGTCGTTCCACACCGACAGCCGGGTGGTCGGGGGCGCGTCCGAGGACGACACCCGCCTGCTGCCCACCGACCACGGCGAAGGTGAGCCCGTCGTCGCCGGCGCGCTGTGGCAGCTGCTCCAACGCCTCACGGACGCGGGCGGGGCCATCCCGCCGTCGCGCGAGACCGGCTACGTGGTGCCGTTCGATCCCGAGGTCTTCAAGCTCGTCACCTTCGATCTGCTCGACGGCTGCGGCGTCCGGTACCTGCTCCACTCCTTCGCCTCCTCGATCCTGGACGTGGAGGAACGTCCACATGTCGTGTTCGAGACCAAGTCGGGCCCGGTGGCGGTGGGGGCCGAGGTCGTCGTCGACTGCACAGGCGACGGCGACATGGCGGCCTCGGCCGGCGCGCCGTTCGAGGTGGGACGGCCCGAGGACGGTCTGACGCAACCGATGACGTTGATGTTCCGCATGGGCCAGCTCGACCGGGCGCGCTTCGCCGACTACGTCAGTGGCCGGCCCGACCAGTGGCGGGGCGTGCACGGCCTGTGGGAGCTGATCGAGCGGGCCCAGGCCGCCGGGCAGCTCCACCTCGAGCGGGAGGACATCCTCTTCTTCGCCACGCCGCACGAGCACGAGGTCAGCGTCAACAGCACCCGCGTCCCGGCGCTCGGCACGAGCGTCTGGGACCTGACCCGCGCCGAGCGGGCGGCCCGCAACCAGTTGCGCGAGATCGAGCGGTTTCTCCGCACGAGCGTGCCGGGCTTCGAGCGCTCGTACAACATCCAGAGCGGCGTTCAGATCGGCGTCCGCGAGACCAGGCGCGTCCTCGGCGACTACCAGCTGACGGCGGACGACATCCTCTCGGCGCGCTCCTTCCCCGATGCGATCGCACGGGGCGCCTACCCGGTGGACATCCACGACCCGGTCGGCACCGGCACCCGTCTCGAGCGCGTCCCGCCCGGGGAGGCCTACGACATCCCGCTCCGATCCCTGCTCCCGCAGCGCCTGGACCGGGTCCTCGTGGCCGGCCGGTGCATCTCCGGCACGCACGAGGCCCATTCCTCGTACCGGGTCATGCCGATCTCGATCGCCACCGGCCAGGCCGCCGGGGTGTGCGCCGCGCTGGCGGCACGTGACGGGCGCCCGACCCGGGCGGTCGAGCCGGCTGCGGTGCAGCAGGAGCTCCGCCGGCAGGGAGCGCTGCTGGAGGACGACCGAGCGGGTTCGTCGACCGGGCGATGATCCGGTCTCAACCAGCGCAAGGCACCGGCGAGCACATGCTCAGGGCCAGCCCTGGGAAGGGCGGCTCGCGGACGGCGCGAGGAGGCAGGCGATGCGAGCCATGGTCTACCGGGGGCCCTACAAGATCCGGGTGGAGGAGAAGGACGTCCCACCCATCGAACACCCCAACGACGCCATCGTGCGGGTGACGATGGCGGCGATCTGCGGGTCCGACCTCCACCTGTACCACGGGATGATGCCGGACACCCGGGTGGGCATGACCTTCGGCCACGAGTTCATCGGTGTGGTCGAACAGGTCGGATCGTCGGTGCAGAACCTGCAGCCGGGCGACCGGGTCATGGTGCCGTTCAACATCTTCTGCGGCACGTGCTTCTTCTGCGCCCGCGGGCTGTATTCGAACTGTCACAACGTCAACCCGAACGCGACGGCGGTCGGCGGCATCTACGGCTACTCCCACACGTGCGGTGGCTACGACGGCGGGCAGTCCGAGTACGTGCGCGTGCCCTTCGCCGATGTCGGCCCCAGCATCATCCCCGATTGGATGGACGACGAGGACGCCGTGCTGCTGACCGACGCCTGCCCCACCGGCTACTTCGGGGCCCAGCTCGGCGACATCGTGGAAGGTGACGTGGTCGTCGTGTTCGGCGCCGGGCCGGTCGGGCTCTTCGCCGCCAAGTCGTCGTGGCTCATGGGTGCCGGACGGGTCATCGTCATCGACCACCTGGAGCATCGACTCGAGAAGGCCCGGACCTTCGCCCACGCCGAGACGTACAACTTCACCGACTACGACGACCTCGTGGTGCACATGAAGAAGATCACCGACTACCTCGGCGCCGACGTGGCCATCGACGCCGTGGGCGCCGAAGCCGACGGCAGCTTCCTGCAGCAGGTCACGTCGGCCAAGCTCAAGCTCCAGGGCGGTTCGCCGGTAGCCCTGAACTGGGCGATCGACTCAGTCCGCAAGGGCGGCACCGTCTCGGTGGTCGGCGCCTACGGCCCGCTGTTCAGCGCCGTGAAGTTCGGCGACGCCATGAACAAGGGCCTCACGCTGCGCATGAACCAGTGCCCGGTGAAGCGCCAGTGGCCCCGCCTCTTCGAGCACGTTCGCAACGGCTACCTGAAGCCCAGCGACATCGTGACCCACCGCATCCCGCTCGAGCACATCTCGGAGGGGTACCACATCTTCTCGGCCAAGCTCGACGGCTGCATCAAGCCGCTCGTCATCCCGAACGCCGCCTGAGAAGGGGGACCACCATGACCTACACGCCGCAGAAGCCGCCCCTGCCGGTGAGCGTCGACGAGCTCCGAAGCCGCATCCCCGGGTGGGGCGTCGACCTCAACCCGAAGGACCGCCCAGCGGTGCCGAAGGAGCGCTTCGACCTGGAGGCGACCGGCGCCCATTGGGACTTCCCCGAACGCCAACTCGAAAAGTGGCCGCGGGAGCGGTCGATCGAGCACGGCATGCTCCCACCCGTCTTCGGCACCTCGTGCCCGCCCCGCGGCATCTCCGGAGCGATCAGGAAGTACGCCTACGCCCGGTACAGCGAGGGACGGGCTGCCCACTGGTTGCTCTTGCTCGCCGCTGACCGAGTGGACGCGGTGGAGCATCACCTGCGGTCGCTCCTGACGACGCACCCGGACAACCCGATCACCGAGACCGGCGTGTGGGCCGAGTTCACGCACCACGGCATGGCCTCCCGCTTCGGCCAGAAACGAGCCGACCTCGCCCACCAGCCCCTCGACCCCGTCATCGTCGCCGGCCCCTGGGTCGCCGCCGGTGGCGCCGCCTACGTGGGCGCCAGGAAGCTGGCCAAGGCCATGTCCAGCAGCAACGGGCACGCCTGAGCCTCGGGCCGTTGCAGGCCTCGGCCCTTGTTCTTGACCGTGGCGGCCACCGGTCGCGTACCGTCGTCGCATGACGCCGGAGGAGATCGCCGACCTCGTGCACCTGCGCCGGGCGCGCGACCTCATCGACCGCGACTACGCGCAGCCCCTCGATGTCCCGGCCATGGCGCGTGCCGCGCTCATGTCGCCCGCCCACTTCTCGCGCAAGTTCCGTGCGGCGTATGGCGAGACGCCCTACACCTATCTCATGACGCGACGCATCGAGCGCGCGAAGGCCCTTCTGCGTCAGGGGATGTCGGTCACCGACACCTGCATCGCCGTCGGTTGCACGTCGCTCGGCTCGTTCAGTTCGCGCTTCACCGAGATCGTCGGCGAGACGCCGTCGCAGTACCGCGCGCGCGACCACCGCGACCTCGAGGTCGTTCCTTCGTGCGTGAGCATGTTCGCGACCCGACCGCGGCGTACCACGGTCACGGTCTGAGCGCTGCCGAGCAGGATCGGAGAAGCACGCGCCGGTCGGTGGTCCTACGGTCGTCGCATGCCAGTCACCGTCTCGACAATGTTCATCCCCGTCCACGACCCCGACGCCGCGCTCGCCTTCTACCGTGATGCGCTCGGCCTCGAGGTCCGCAACGACGTCGCGTCCGAAGGCTTCCGCTGGGTCACCGTCGGCGCCCCCGGGCAGGACGTCGACATCGTGCTGTCCCAGCCGCACGGCGGTCGTTCGCAGGCCGAGGGCGACGCCCTCCTGTCGCTCGTGACGCAGGGGTCGCTGCAGGCTGCGATCTTCCGCTCCGACGACCTCGACACCACGTTCGAGAAGGTCCGGGCGTCGGGCGCCGAGGTGCTCCAGGAGCCCGTTTCCCAGCCCTGGGGCGCGCGCGACTGCGCGTTCCGCGATCCCTCGGGCAACCTCGTCCGCATCGCGCAGGCCTGACGGGCAGCGCGACCGACAGGAACCGGGCCGCCACCCGGGCCGTTCGGCTGGGGCCGGGCGAAGCTGGTCAGATCGAGCCAGGCGACGCCGACGGAGACCGCGAAGGCGGCCCCGCCGAACGAACGGATGGAGACACGATGAGCAAGGTCACGAGGACGGACACGCGGTCGCCTGCGCTGCACGTTGCCGACAGCCACGATCTGATCCGCGTGCACGGCGCGCGCGAGAACAACCTCAAAGACGTCAGCGTCGAGCTCCCGAAGCGCCGGCTCACGGTGTTCACCGGCGTCTCCGGCTCGGGCAAGAGCTCGCTGGTGTTCGGCACCATCGCCGCGGAGTCGCAGCGAATGATCAACGAGACCTACAGCGCCTTCGTGCAGGGCTTCATGCCGACGTTGGCACGGCCCGAGGTCGATGTGCTCGAGGGGCTGACGACCGCGATCATCGTCGACCAGGAGCGCATGGGCTCCAACCCCCGCTCCACCGTCGGCACGGTCACCGACGCGAACGCGATGCTGCGGATCGTCTACAGCCGGCTCGGACGGCCACACATCGGCTCGCCCCAGGCGTACTCGTTCAACGTCGCCTCCATCTCGGGCGCGGGGGCGGTCACCTTCGAGCGGGGTGGCACCACCACGAAGGAGCGGCGCAGCTTCAGCATCACGGGCGGCATGTGTCCGCGGTGCGAGGGCCGGGGCTCGGTCACCGACTTCGACCTGTCGCAGCTGTACGACGACAGCAAGTCGCTCAACCAGGGTGCGCTCACCGTTCCCGGCTACAGCATGGACGGCTGGTACGGCCGCATCTTCGGCGGCTGCGGCTTCTTCGACCCGGACAAGCCGATCCGCAAGTTCACCAAGAAGGAGCTGCACGACCTGCTCCACAAGGAGCCGACCAAGATCAAGGTCGACGGCATCAACCTCACCTACGAGGGACTGATCCCGAAGGTCCAGAAGTCGATGCTGTCCAAGGACAAGGAGGCGATGCAGCCGCACATCCGGGCGTTCGTGGAGCGGGTGGTGACGTTCACCGCCTGTCCTGAGTGCGACGGAACCCGGCTCAGCGAGGCGGCCCGCTCCTCCAAGATCAAGAAGCTCAACATCGCCGACGTCTGTGCGATGCAGATCACCGACCTGGCCGAGTGGGTGAGCGGTCTGGACGAGCCGTCCGTCGCGCCGCTGCTCGCCACGCTGCGGCACACGCTCGACTCGTTCGTGGAGATCGGGCTGGGCTACCTCTCGCTCGACCGGCCGGCGGGAACGCTGTCGGGCGGCGAGTCTCAGCGCGTCAAGATGATCCGCCACCTCGGCTCCTCGCTCACCGACACCACCTACGTCTTCGACGAGCCCACGATCGGCCTGCACCCCCACGACATCCAGCGGATGAACGACCTGCTCCTGCAACTGCGGGACAAGGGCAACACAGTGCTCGTCGTGGAGCACAAGCCGGAGACGATCTCGATCGCCGACCACGTCGTCGACCTCGGCCCCGGTGCCGGCACGGCGGGCGGCACCATCTGCTTCGAGGGCACCTTCGAGGGGCTGCGAGCCAGCGGCACCCTCACCGGCCGCCATCTCGACGACCGGGCCGGCCTCAAGGAGGCGGGGCGGACGCCCACCGGCACGCTGGACATCCGCGGCGCGACGGCGCACAACCTGCGCGACGTCGACGTCGACGTCCCGCTGGGGGTGCTGGTCGTCGTCACCGGCGTCGCCGGCTCCGG
>JAOBWJ010000102.1 GCA_025463335.1 Acidimicrobiales bacterium | reverse complement strand
TCAGCCATTCCGGGGCCCAGATCCGACCATCCTCGGCCTTCCTAGGGCCCCAGAACGGATCGGCGGGCGGCACCGACGTGAGTCATGTGACCCTCGCCCCCGTGGTTGCGTCCTTGTCTTTGCAGGGTCGCTACTTGACGCCGCCGACCTGGCGGTAGCGCCAGACGGCGAGGGGCGCGAGCACGACGAACAGGCCGACCGTCCAGAGCGCGGCCTGCAGCACCGGGGTGGCTGTGGGTCCGCCGAGCATGAGTGCCCGGGTGGCGTTGACCACCTTGGTGACCGGTTGGTTTTCGGCGAAGGCCTGGAGCCAGCCCGGCATGGTGGCCACGGGCACGAAGGCCGAGGACGCGAACGTGAGCGGGAAGATCAGCGGGAACGTCATCAGCTGGGCCGTTTCCCCGTTCGGGGCGCCCATGGCCAGGGCCGCGAAGCCCCAGGAGAGGGCGTAGGCGAAGGCGATGGCAAGGAGGATGCCGGCCAACCAGCCGAGGAAGCTGGTGTGGACCCGGAAGCCGACGGCGTAGCCCACCGCCGTCATCAACAGGGCCACGAACACGTTGCGGATGGTGTCGGCGTTGGTCCGCCCGGCGAGCACGGCCGACCGGGCCATGGGCAGCGAGCGAAAGCGTTCCAGCAGCCCCTTGCCCGAGTCCTCGGCCAGGCCGATGGCGGTGTTGGCGCAGCCGAAGAGCATCGTCTGCACGAAGATGCCGGGGATGAGGTAGTCGACGTAGTCGAACCCCTGGATGGGCACCGCGCCGCCGAACACGTAGCGGAACAGGAGCACGAACATCACCGGCTGGAGCGTCGAGAAGAAGATGGCCTGGGGGATGCGGACGTAGCCGATGAGGTTGCGCTGGGTGACGGCCAGGGCGTCGTGCACCGCCCAGCCGAGCTTGGTACGGCTGGGCCGCACGAGCGGAGTGGTTGCCGTGGCGGTGGCGGTCATGCCTCGCCTCCTTCGTCGTCGGTGATGGTGGCGTGGCGGCCGGTGAGGGCGAGGAACACGTCGTCGAGGCTGGGCTCACGGACGGCGAGGGTGGTGGGCTCCACGCCGACGTCGTCGAGCCGGCGGAGGATCTCGACCAGGGCCTTGGGACCGTTGTCGACGGTGAGCTCGATCTGGTCTGCCTCGATGCGGGGGTCCCCGAACGGTTCGAGGAGCGGGGCCACCCGAACGGCGGTCTCGGTGTCGGGCAGTCCGACGGTGACGACGGTTGCGCCGAGGTTGGCTTTGAGCTCGGCCGACGTGCCCTCGGCGATGACCCGGCCGTGGTCGATCACGGCGAGCCGGTCGGCCAGCCGGTCGGCCTCCTCCAGGTACTGGGTGGTGAGCAGCAGAGTCGCCCCCTCGGCCACCAGCCCTTCGAGGATCAGCCACAGGTCGTTGCGGCTGGCCGGGTCGAGCCCGGTGGTCGGTTCGTCGAGGAACAGGACGGGCGGCTTGTGCACGAGCGCGGCGGCCACGTCGAGCCGGCGGCGCATGCCGCCCGAGTAGGTCTTGGCCGGGCGGTCGGAGGCATCGGTCAGGCCGAACTGGTCGAGCAGCTCGTCGGCCCGGCGGCGGACGTCGGCCGCGCCCAGGTGGGTGAGCTTGCCGATGAGGCGGAGGTTCTCGCGCCCGGTGAGGTTCTCGTCGACCGCGGCGTACTGCCCGGCCAGTCCGATGTGTTCACGGACGGCGTCGGCTTCGCGCACGACGTCGTGGCCCAGCACGGTGGCCCGGCCCTCATCGGGACGCAGGATGGTCGTCAGGATGCGCACCGCGGTGGTCTTGCCGGCCCCGTTCGGGCCCAGCAGGCCGAACACGGTGCCGGTGGGGACGGCGAGGTCGATGCCCTCGAGGGCGACGACCGACCCGAAGCTCTTGCGCACGCCTTCGACGGTGATGGCGTTCTCGGTCATAGGAACCACCTTGCTGGGATCCTTGAGGGTTGTCAACTATGTATTGCGCTCAATGTTTGAGCAACTCTATGATCGTGGGGTGGGCAAGGAGGCAGACGCCGGTGCGGTCTGGGGTTCGTTGCTGCAGCTGTTCCTGGGGTCGCAGCACCAGCGGTTCCACCAGTTGGCCGACACCGAGGGCCTCACCGTGCGCACGATCCACGCCCTACTCGATCTGTCGCCGGACGAACCCCAACCGATGAATGCGTTGGCCGAGCAGTGGTTCTGCGATGCGTCGAACGTGACCGGCATCGTGGACGCCCTGGAGGTCCGCGGCCTGGCCAGCCGGGAGGCCCACGCCAGCGACCGCCGGGTGAAGCTGGTGCGGCTCACCGACGTCGGCGCGGCCGTTCGGGCCCGCTGCGTCGAGCACCTCTCCCAACCGCCCCCTGGTCTGCTCCGCCTCTCGTCCGACGAGTTGCGGACGCTGCGCCCGCTGGTCGAGCGGGCGGCCGAGGGTGAAGCCCCGGTCGCGTAGGTAACTTCGGAACGTGCTGCTCGCCGAGCTCGAGATCTGGCACAGCCGGCCCATCGCGCCGACCCGGCGGGTGGCCCTCGGGCGCGCCGTGCTGCCGGTCGAGCCCGCACCGGGCTTCGGCGGGCTGCTGCTCGGGGGCATCGTGGCCGCCCACATGGGCGAGCTCGAGGAGGATCTGGCCGCCGAGCTCGGCCATCTGCTGAACGACCTCGAGGCCGGCCGGCGCCTCCCGCAACCCCGGCTCCGCCACCGCTTCCAGCTCGACCGCCACGGTCTGGCCCGGAGCCGGCACCGGCTGGTGGGGGAGGGTGACGTGCTGACCTTCGAGTTCGAAGGCGAGGGCAGCCCGGCCTCCCAGGTGCTGGGCGCCGCGTACGCCGCCGGTCAGGTCGACGCGGCCGAGCGCCGGATCGTGATGGCGGTGGTCCGCCGGGGCACACGGTGGCACGGCGAGGTCGGGCCCGAGCTGATCCGCTACCTGAGCGGCACGCGGGGCGGGTCCGCCCGCGCCGCCCGGGCGTTCGCCGACCCGGGTCGGTGGGCGCTGCTCGTGCTGGGCTTCGATGCCGGCTCGGCGCCCGCCCGGGCCGACGTGCAGCGCCGCTTCCGCTCCCTCCTGCGCGACGCCCACCCCGACCACGGCGGCGCCAGAGACGGCGCCGCCGACCGCATCGCCGACCTGGCCGAGGCCCGGCGCATCCTCCTCTCGGCATGACCGTGGGCGGGCTGTTCCTCACCCCCGGGGCCGGGAGCAACCGGGATCAACCGTCGCTGCTGGCCATCGAGGCGGCGGTGGCGCCCCTCCCGGTCGAGCGCCACGACTTCCCTTCCCGCCGCGCCGGGAAGAAGGGGGTCGACCGAGCGCCCGTCGCCATTGCCGACGTGGTCCTGGCCACGGCCGTCTTCGCCGAGCGGGTCGGCATCGACCCGGCCTCGCTGGTGCTCGGCGGCCGTTCGTTCGGTGGGCGCATGTGCTCGATGGCGGTGGCCGAGGGCCTGCCCGCCGCCGGTCTGGTGCTCATCAGCTATCCCCTCCACCCTCCGGGGAAGCCCGACCGCCTGCGCATCGAGCACCTGCCGAAGCTGACCGTGCCGTGCTTGTTCGTTTCGGGCACACGCGACCCGTTCGGCAGCCCAGCCGAGCTGGAGGAACACACCGCCGTCATCCCCGGTCCAGTCACGCACGTCTGGGTCGACGGTAAGGGCCACGACCTCAAAGGCGCCGACGCCTTCCTGGCCGAGACCGTCGCGGCATGGCTCACATTGCGGGGGCCTTGCGGTCCTCGGGGTTGAGGTCCTCGAGCTCGAGGCGGGCGGTCTCCGGGTAGCGGGCCACCACCAGCAGGGCGAGCAGGGCCGGTCCGATCGCCAGCACCGCCAACGCCCGGCCGAGGCTGCCGAGCGAGTCCGTCAGTGCTCCGGCGGCGAGCAGGCCGGCACTGCTGCCGAGCACCCCCGCGACCACCAGCACTCCGTTGGCTCGGGCCCGGACGCCGGTGGGGAACAGCTCCGGCCCGTACACCCCGAGGGCCGGCAGGCTGGCGCCACCGATCACGGACGCTCCCAGCGACCACGCCCACATGGCCGGCCCGTGGCTGAGGAACATGGCGACCGTGCCCCCCACCCCGCCGACCACGCCGAGCGCACCGATGATGCGCCGGCCGTGGAGGTCGGCGAGCTTCCCGCCCGCGACCACGCCGATGCCGGCCGGCGTCGCCGTGCAGATCGTGAACAGGGAGATGGCGATGGCGCTGTAGGCCCGCTCGTTGCGGAGGAAGTCGTTCTGCAACTGGGATGCCGGTGCCGTGAACACCTGGAGCAGGAAGGCCGACGCCGCCAGAAGGCCGAGCCGGGCCCTGTGGCTGGCGATGCGGGTGGCGGCGTGGGTGGCGGTGAACCGTTGACTCTCGGGGAGGCGCCGCGCGAGGTCGCGGAGCACCGGCAGGGCGAGGAGCGGGAGGAGGAACAGTAGGCGCCAACCCCCGGGGTTCACGCCCGTGAGCGGTAGGGCCATCACGCAGAGACCGGCGCCGAGCGCGGCGCTCATGCCGAGCACGCTGACGCCGAAGGCGCGCGCGCCCGCCGGCATCTCCTCGGCGGCCACCACGGCCACGAGCACGCCCAAGGCGATCGAGAAGCCACGGGCCACCGTCTGGCTGGCGGTGAACCAGGGCAGCGATGGCGTCAACGCCGTGGTTGCCGAGAACAAGCAGGCGCCGACGGCCGAGATCAGGAGCAGTTGCCGGCGGCCGCGACGGTCGGCCAGGCTCACCAACCCGATGGCGAGGAACGCGGCGAGCCGGGTCACGGCGAGCGCCACGGTCTGCGGCCTGGTGCCCTCGAGGCCGAAGTCGGAGGATGCGTAGGTGATGGTCTGGGTGATCGACGTGCCCAGGTAGCCGGCCACGAGCGAGGCCATGCACAGGACGCCGAGCACGGTGGAGGCCCGGGCGTCGAGGCGGTCCGCCGGCCCCCACCAGGGGAGGCTGGCGCCCGGCTTGCGCAGGGCGGCTCGCACCGGCAGGGCCACGAGCCAGTTGAAGTAGGGGAGGGCCAGGCGGAAGTCGACGGTGGAGGTGACCTCGTGGCGTCCGTCGCCCGCCGGTGTGACCTCGACCGTGCGGCGGTAGGCGCGGAACGGACCGGAGACGGCGTTGAAGCCGTCGCCGTCGAGGGTCTCGTGGACGAGGCCCTCCCAGGGCTCCACCCAGGGGGCCAGCCCGTCATCGTCGACGGTGACCCGCCGGACCGCCCGCACTTATTCGGAGTCGTCCCGGCGCTCGGCCGATTCCCGCTCGGCCCGCTTCTGCGCCCGGGACAGCAACCAGCCGAACAGCACCAGCGGGACGAGGACGAAGAGGGCCTCGTCCCAACCACCCTGGTGCGCGAACGTCATCCGCTCAGCCTGGCACGGGAATCGATGACCGGCACCGCGTGTTGGAGCTGACGCACGGAGCGGCGACACTGGAGCGTGATGAAGGACGAACTACTCAAGACGATCGAGGTCATCCGCCCGGCCCTGCAGGCCGACGGCGGCGACATGATCCTCCGATCGGTCGACGAGGAGACCGGCCGCGTCGAGGTCGAGCTGGTCGGTGCCTGCGGCACCTGCCCGGCCTCCACCGTCACCATGAAGGCCGGGATCGAGCGCATCCTGAAGGACCGCGTCGAGGGCGTCACCGAGGTCATCGCCGTCTAACAGTGGCGCCGACCACCTCGGGCCCGGATCGCCGAAGTGGCAGCGGACTGTGCTCATGGAGCATCCGCCTGGCGGCGTCTGCTCTAAGTTCACGGGCCTCATGGCCCGGTTGAAGGACCCACAGCAGATCGTCGACGCCCTCCGGAAGGGTGATCGCGGCGCCCTGGCCCGGGCCCTCTCGCTGGTCGAGCAGGGCGGCCAGTCGGCGCGGGACATCGGTCGGCTCGCCTATCCCCACGGCGGGAACGCCTACACGGTCGGGCTCACCGGGGCGCCCGGAGCCGGCAAGTCGACGCTGACCAACGCCCTCATCGGCGATCTCCGGGGGCGGGGCGAGACCGTGTCGGTGCTGGCCATCGACCCGTCGTCCCCGTTCACGGGCGGCGCCATCCTCGGCGACCGGGTCCGCATGCAGGACCACGCCCTCGACGACGGCGTGTTCATCCGTTCCATGGCCACCCGGGGTCATCTGGGCGGGCTGGCTCTGGCCACCCCGCAGGCCATTCGGGTGCTCGACGCCGCCGGCGCCCCATGGGTCCTGTTGGAGACGGTGGGCGTGGGCCAGGTCGAGGTCGAGGTGGCGGGGGCCGCCGACACGACCGTGGTCGTCGTCAACCCCGGCTGGGGTGACGCCGTGCAGGCCAACAAGGCCGGGCTCATGGAGATCGCCGACGTCTTCGTCATCAACAAGGCCGATCGGGCGGGCGTGAACGAGACCCGGCGCGACCTCGAGACCATGCTCGAGATGACCGACCTGCGACCCGACGACTGGCGGCCTCCGATAATCGCCACCGTGGCCGCCCGCGCCGAGGGAGTCGACGAGCTGTGGGAGGCGGTGCTCCGCCACAGGGCGTACCTCGAGTCGTCGGGTGGGCTGGAGCGACGGCGGTCGGATCGGCTGCTCGACGAGCTGCGCACGATCGTGGCCCGGTCACTCGAGCGGCGGGCCTACGAGTTGACGTCGAGTGACGGCGTGGCCGAGCTGCACCAGGCCGTGGTGGCCCGCGAGCTCGATCCCTACGCGGCGGCCGATCACATCATCGGGGACGTGGCGTAGGGTTCGTCGGCATGGCCGATGAGACGTTCGTGACCGTCGAACGGCGCGACGACGGGGTCGCCGTCGTCGAGCTGCAGCGTCCGAAGGTGAACGCGCTGTCGAAAGCGCTGTTGCTGCAGCTCCGGGACATCGCCGATGACCTGACCGCCGACCCTCCGGGTGCGGTGGTCATCACGGGCGGTGAGCGGGCGTTCTCCGCAGGGGCCGAGATCTCCGAGTTCGGCGGGCCCATCGAGGCGCGGGAGATCGGTGGGCTGTTCCGTGATGCCCTCGGAGCGGTTGCCGCCATCCCTCGCTTCACCATCGCCGCCATCAACCGGGTGGCGCTGGGCGGTGGCTGCGAGCTGGCCTTGTGCTGCGATTGGCGGATCTGCAGCGACAACGCCGTGCTCGGTCAACCCGAGGTGCTGCTCGGCATCATCCCGGGTGGCGGCGGCACCCAGCGGCTGCCCCGACTGGTCGGGCCGGCCAAGGCCAAGGAGATCATGATCACCGGCCGCCAGGTCCGGTCCGAGGAGGCCCTGCGCATCGGCATGGTCGACGAGATCGTGCCGGCCAGCGAGGTCCTGCCTCGCGCCCTGCTGAAGGCGGCCGAGGTGGCCCAGGGGGCGGTGGTGGCCCAGGGCTCGATCAAGGCCGCGGTCGACGAGGGGATCGAGACCACCCTGGCCTGGGGCATCGACCGCGAGCAGCTCTACTTCGTCGACGTGTTCGACACCGAGGATTCCCGCATCGGCGTGAAGAGCTTCCTCGAGCACGGCCCGGGCCAGGCGACCTTCACCGGCAAGTAGCACGGTTGCCAAAGGCTCGGACGCCTCCGGCTTGATCTTCTAGGCCGAGGCGATGAGGCCGAGCTCGACCGGGGAGACCAGATCGGGGTGGTTGGGGACGATGCGGACCGTGTAGCCGTAGCGACCGGGGCGCTCACAGGTGAACGACCCGGTGAAGCGCAGGTGGCCCTCGGCGGCGTCGCCGGCCACGGTCATGGGCACGACCTCGGGTGCGACCAGCTCGTCGCTCTGGCCCACCGGACCGTGCAGGAGCTGGACGGCCACCTCGGTGGGCGCCAGCTCGCCGAGTGACACCTGGGCGGTGACCTCGCGGGGCTGGCCCAGGTCGGTCACCCCGGCATCGGAATCGACGCCGTCGACGTGCACGGCCTTCCAGGCGGCGGTGACCCGAGCCTTCCACGCCGCCAGCTCGCGAGCCCGCTGGTGCTTGGACTCTTCCAGGCGATCGGACCGGCCGGCGGTCGGCTCGTACAGCTGCTCGACGTAGTCCTTGACCATGCGGGTGGCGCTCACCTGGGGACCGAGCGTCGCCACGCTGTGCTTGACCCGGCGCACCCAGCGGCGCGGCACCGGCCCCTGGGTCCGCTCGTAGAAGCTGGGGACGATGGCGTCCTCGAGGATCGAGAAGAGACTGTCGGCTTCGAGCTGGTCGCGCTTGGCCAGGTCCTCGACTCCTTCGAACGACGAGATGGCCCAGCCGTTCTCGCCGTCATACATCTCGGCCCACCACCCGTCGAGGATGGAGCAGTTCAGCGCGCCGTTGAGGGCTGCCTTCTCGCCCGACGTGCCGCACGCCTCCATCGGCCGGCGGGGGTTGTTGAGCCACACATCGGCACCCTGGATCAGCATCCGGGCCACGGCGATGTCGTAGTCGTCGAGGAACACGAAGCGGTGGCGGACGTCGGGCTGCGAGGCGAAGGCGAAGATCTGGCGGATCATCTCCTTGCCCAGCTCGTCGGCTGGATGCGCCTTGCCGGCGAACACGAACTGCACCGGCCGGTCGCGCGACAGCAGGAGCTTCTTGAGCCGCTCGGGCTGTGACAGCAGGAGGGTGGCCCGCTTGTAGGTGGCGAAGCGGCGGGCGAAGCACACGGTGAGGGCGCGGGGGTCGAGCACCTCGCTCGTCCACCCGGCATCGGCTTCGGCGCCGCGGGCCGTGACCGAGGCCCGCAGCTGGTCGCGGGTGTAGGCGACGAGGCGCTCTCGGCTCTGCTCGCGGACCCGCCACACCTCGTCGTCGCCGACTTCCTCGAGCCGGGTCCAGCGCTCGGGCCCTGCCTCGGGCCAGTCGGGCAGCACGTGGCGCTCGAGCAGGTCGGCCATCTCCGAGGAGGTCCAGGTGTTGGCATGGACGCCGTTGGTGACGGACGTGATCGGCGCCTCGTCCTCGGGCACGCCGGGCCACAGCGAGGAGAACATCCCCCGGCTCACGGCGCCGTGCAGCTTCGACACGGCGTTGGAGCGACCGGCCAGCCGCAGCCCCATGACGGCCATGTTGAAGGGCTCGCCGGGCTCTTCGCCCGGCTCGTGGCCGATGGCCATCAGCTCGTCGAGGGAGATGCCGACCTCGGCCGCCCACGACGAGAAGTACTTCTCGATGAGGGTCCGCGGGAAGCGGTCGATGCCAGCGGGGACGGGCGTGTGGGTGGTGAAGATCGACCCGGCTCGCACCGCTTCGAGGGCCTCGGCGAACGCCAGCCCCTCGTCGCGCACGAGGTTGCGGATGCGCTCGAAGCCGAGGAACCCGGCGTGCCCCTCGTTGGTGTGGAACACCTGATCCTCGATGCCGAGCGCCTGTAGGGCGCGCACGCCGCCGATGCCGAGGAGCATCTCCTGTCGCAGCCGGTGCTCGGTGTCGCCGCCGTAGAGCCGGTCGGTGACCAGTCGGCCGGCGTCGTCGTTCTCTTCGATGTCGGTGTCGAGCATGAACAGGCGGATGCGTCCGACGTCGGCCCGCCAGACCCGGGCGTGAAGCGGCGAGCCGGCCAGGTCGACGGTGATGCGCACGCCGTCGACCGGACGCAGGGCCATGGCGAACGGGTCGAGCTCGGGGTAGCGCTCCTGCTGCCAGCCGTCGCTGTTGAGCGACTGGCGGAAGTAGCCATGGCGGTAGAAGAGCCCCACGCCGACCAGCGGCACGCCGAGATCGCTGGCCGCCTTGAGGTGGTCACCGGAGAGCACGCCGAGGCCGCCGGAGTACTGCGGGAGGGCCTCGGCGATGCCGAACTCGGGGGAGAAGTAGGCGACCGAGCGAAGGGCGCTCTCGCCCTTGCCCTGGAACCACCGCGGTCGTTCGAGGTAGCGGTCGAGGGTCTCGGCCACCTCGTCGAGGAAGGTGCGGAACGCGGGGTCGGCTTCCAGCTCGGCCAGCCGTTCGCGTCCCACGGCACCGAGGAGCCGGACCGGGTCGTGCCGGGTCACCTCCCACGCGTCTGGGTCCACCCAGCGGAAGACATCGCGGGTGCGTTCGTCCCACGCCCAGCGAAGGTTCATGGCGAGGTCCTCGAGAGCGGCGAGGGCCTCGGGGAGGCGGGGGCGGACGGTGAAGCTGCGCAGCGCCTTCATTGCCGGCCAAGGCTAGGCGCGCCACCACTGGGATCGTCCGAACACACGGTGTTCGGAGTGCCTTCCATGACTGCGCTCACGCGGGGGTGGTGTTTCCGGCGCCCTCCACGTCTGGAAGGGTTGCAGCGTGCTCGGACGCATCGTGATCGACGACGTCCATCCGCGGACGCCCGGTGGGTTCCCCGCCAAGGCGGCCGAGGGTGAGGCCGTGTTGGTGTCGGCGGACATCTTCAAGGACGGGCACGACATCCTCGCCGGCCGCGTCCGGATCGGTGAGCACGTGTGGCCTCTGGTCGCCGTCGGCAACGACCGGTGGGAGGCCACGGTCACCACTCGCGGTGTCGGCCGCCAGGAGCTGGTGGTCGACGCGTGGGTCGACCGCTTCGCCACCTGGCGCCACGACGTGCAGGCCAAGGCCGGCGCCGGCCAGGACCTGACCACCGAGCTCCAGGAGGGCGTGCTGCTCTTCGAGGCCCTCCTGCCCCACGTCCCTGCGCTGCGCCGGCCCTTGGTCGAGGAGGCGGCCGCCGCCCTGGCCCGCGAGTCGTGCTCGGTCGAGGTCCGCCTCAACGCCGGCCTGGACGACGCCGTGGCCGCCGCCCTGGCCGGGGTCGCCATCCCCGCCGAGGTCACGTCCGCCGACCCGGTGTCGTTGTGGGTCGACCGCCAGCGGGGCCTGTTCTCGGCCTGGTACGAGCTGTTTCCCCGCTCCGAGGGCGGCTTCGTCGGTGCGACCAAGCGCCTGGCCGCGGTGGCCGACATGGGCTTCGACATCGTCTACCTGCCGCCCATCCATCCCATCGGCCGCAGCTTCCGCAAGGGCAAGAACAACACGCTCACACCGGCGCCGGACGACATCGGCAGCCCGTGGGCCATCGGCGGTTCCGAGGGCGGGCACACCGCCATCCACTCCGACCTCGGCACGCCGGAGGACTTCCGGGCCCTGGTGGGCGAGGCCCAGGCACTCGGCATGGAGATCGCCCTCGACTACGCCCTCCAGGCGTCGCCCGACCATCCCTGGGTCAGTGAGCACCCGGAGTGGTTCCATCACCGGCCGGACGGCACGATCAAGTACGCCGAGAACCCGCCCAAGAAGTACCAGGACATCTACCCGATCAACTTCTGGCCGCCCAAGGAGCAGGACCGCCAGGCGTTGTGGGAGGCGTGCAAGGCGATCCTCGACCACTGGATCGACCAGGGCGTCCGGGTCTTCCGGGTCGACAACCCGCACACCAAGCCGATGGCGTTCTGGGCGTGGCTGCTCCCGGCAATCCAGGCAGACCACCCCGACGTGCTCTTCCTGGCCGAGGCGTTCACCCGGCCCAAGGTCATGGCCAAGCTGGCCGAGGTCGGCTTCACCCAGAGCTACACGTACTTCACCTGGCGCGACACCAAACAGGAGCTGACCGAGTACGGCACGGAGCTCACCGATGGGCCGACGGCCGAGTACCTGCGGCCCAACTTCTGGCCCAACACGCCCGACATCCTGGCCGGGCCGCTGCGGGGCGGTGGCCCGGGCGCGTTCCGGATGCGGGCCCTCCTGGCCGCGACCATGGTGCCGTCATGGGGCGTTTACAGCGGCTTCGAGCTGCTGGAGAACGAGCCGGCCAGCGACACCAACGAGGAGTACCTTCACTCCGAGAAGTACGAGCTCAAGCGGCGTGACTGGAGCTCGCCCGACTCGCTGGCACCGTTCCTCACCCGGCTCAACGAGATCCGGCGGGCGCACCCGGCGTTCCAGCGGCTGCGGGGTCTCCGCTTCCATCACTCGAACACCGACCAGATCCTTGCCTATTCACGACGAAGTGCCGATGGTTCCGACACCATGCTGGTCGTGGTGAACCTCGACCCTGTCAACGTCCACGAGGACACGCTCTGGCTCGACCTCGACGCCCTCGGGCTGTCGTGGACCGAGCCCTACGAAGCCCACGACGAGCTGTCGGGGCTGACGTTCACGTGGCAGGGCGCCGACCCGTACGTTCGCCTCGACCCGGCCGACGCGCCGGGGCACGTCCTGCACCTGCGAGCCAAGTAGTGGCCCGACCCAGAAAGCCCAAGCCGAGCCGGCTCACGCCCGACGAGCGGTGGTACCAGAAGGCCGTCTTCTACGAGCTGTCGGTGCGCGGGTTCTACGACGCCAACGACGACGGCTTCGGTGACTTCGCCGGCCTCATCGACAAGCTCGACTACCTCGAATGGCTCGGCGTCGATTGCCTCTGGCTGCTGCCGTTCTACCAATCGCCGCTGCGTGACGGCGGCTATGACGTCTCCGACTACTACAGCATCCTCCCCGAGTACGGCGAGATCGGCGACGCCGCGCTGTTCATCGAAGAGGCCCACCACCGGGGCATCCGGGTCATCGCCGACCTGGTCGTGAACCACACCAGCGATCAGCACCCGTGGTTCCAGGAGTCGCGGCAGTCGCGCGACAACCCCAAGGCCGACTGGTACGTGTGGGGCGACGACCCCAATCGCTGGTCCGAGGCCCGCATCATCTTCCTCGACACCGAGGCGTCGAACTGGACGTGGGACCCGCAGCGCGAGCAGTACTACTGGCACCGGTTCTTCGCCCACCAGCCCGACCTGAACTTCGACAACCCCGAGGTCCAGGAGGCGATCCTCGAGGTGATGCGGTTCTGGCTCGACCTGGGCCTCGACGGGTTCCGCCTCGACGCCGTGCCGTACCTCTTCGAGCGCGACGGCACCAACGGCGAGAACCTGCCGGAGACACACGAGTACCTGAAGCGGATCCGCAAGGAGGTCGACGACAAGTACCCGGGCGCGGTGCTGCTCGCCGAGGCCAACCAGTGGCCGACCGACGTCGTCGACTACTTCGGCGACGGCGACGAGTTCCACATGTGCTTCCACTTCCCGGTGATGCCCCGCATGTTCATGGGCGTGCGGCGCGAACAGCGCTACCCCCTCACCGAGATCCTGGCCCAGACGCCCGACATCCCCGACGGCTGCCAGTGGGGGATCTTCCTCCGCAACCACGACGAGCTCACCCTCGAGATGGTCACGGATGACGACCGCGACTACATGTGGGCCGAGTACGCCGGCGACCCTCGCATGAAGCTCAACCTCGGCATCCGCCGCCGGCTGTTCCCGCTCATCGACAACGACCTGCGCAAGGCCGAGCTGCTGCACGCCCTGCTGTTCTCGCTGCCGGGCAGTCCGATCATGTACTACGGCGACGAGATCGGGATGGGCGACAACATCTACCTCGGCGACCGCGACGGCGTGCGCACGCCGATGCAGTGGACGCCCGACCGCAACGGCGGCTTCAGCCGGGCCGACTTCGCCCGCCTCTACCTGCCGCCCGTCCTCGACCCGGTGTACGGCTTCCAAGCCGTGAACGTCGAGGCCCAGCTGCGTGACCCGTCGTCGATGCTGCAGTGGGTCAAGCGCATGCTCGAGGTGCGCAAGCAGCACGCGGTGTTCGGCCAGGGGTCGTTCCAGGTGCTCGGTGCCGAGAACCCCTCGGTGTTCGCCTTCGTGCGGGAGATGGTCGACGCCGAGTCGGGCGAGCGCGACATCGTGCTCTGCGTGTACAACTTGTCCCGGTTCGCCCAGCCTTGTGAGTTGCACCTGGCCCACTTCGAGGGCTTCATCCCACACGAGCTGTTGGGCCGAGTGCCCTTTCCCCGAGTGGGCGAGCTGCCGTACTTCGTCACCCTTGCCCCCTACGGCTACTTCTGGTTCCGGCTGACGGAGGACTCTGCGTGATCCAGCCCGACACGCTGTTCGGCGCCCTGGTCGACTACCTGCCCAAGCAGCGGTGGTTCGGCGGCGACGAGCAGGCGGCGTCCGGGCTCGAAGTGGTGTTCACCGAAGCGCTCCGCACCGAGTGGCCGGCGATGCTCCATGTCCTGGTGCGGGTGCCCGACCACGGGTCGAACTCGACGTATCAGGTCGTGCTGGGCCTTCGGCCGTCCGATGACCACGAGGCCTTCCTCGAGGGCAAGGGTGAGGCCGTCCTGGGCGTCATCGACACCGACCTCGGACCGGCGATGGTCTACGACGCGCCGATCGATCCCGAGCTGGCGCTGTACCTCCTCGCGAAGGCGGCGCCCGACGAGCATGCCGAACGGCCCCGGCTGATGGGCGTCGATCAGTCGAACACGTCGGTCGTGTACGACGAGCGACTCATCCTCAAGCTGTTCCGGCGCGTGCACCAAGGCCCCAACCCCGATGTCGAGGTCCCCCAGGCGTTGGCCGCGGCCGGCTTCGGCGCCGTGCCCGCGCCCGTCGGGGTGTGGGACGGCGGGGGCGGCCACCTCGCGGTGGTGACCGAGTTCCTGGCGGGCGCCACCGACGGCTTCCAACTCGCGCTCACGTCGCTGCGCGACCTGTACGACGCCCGGGTCGAGCCGGCCGACGCTGGAGGCGACTTCGGGCCCGACGCCTACCGGCTGGGCGGCATCACGGCCCAGATGCACCTGGCCCTGGCCGAGGCGTTCGGCGTCACGCCCGCCGACACGAAGGCGTGGGCCGACGACATGCTCACCCAGCTGGCCCGCACGCCGAACGTCACGACTCAGGCCATCGCCCAGGTCTATGACCGGTTGCGGACGGTCGATGCCGGCCCCGCCATCCGGGTGCACGGCGACTTCCACCTCGGCCAGGTCATGCGCACCGACGCCGGGTGGTACGTGCTCGACTTCGAGGGCGAGCCGACCAAGCCGCTGGACGAGCGGCGCCGGCCGTCGTCGGCGCTGCGGGACGTGGCCGGCATGCTCCGGAGCTTCCACTACGCCGCCGAGGTCGGGCTGCGCGAGTACGGCGGGTCCGAGCCGGTGCTGCACGCCCTGGCCGTGGCGTGGGAGGAGCACAACCGCGAAGAGTTCCTCCAGGGCTATCTCGCGGTCGACGGGGTCGGGGCCTTGCTGCCGGCCTCGGAGCGCGACCGGTTCCTGGTGCTTGCCGCCTTCGAGCTGGACAAGGCCGTCTACGAGGTCGCCTACGAGGCGTCCCATCGACCCGAGTGGGTAGGGATCCCGCTGTCCGCCGTCCAGCGCATCATTGAGGAGACGGCTCGTGAGCAACGCACCCCGTAAGGCGACGACGGTCGATCCGGAGCTGGAACAACTCGTACGGTTGGAGCACGGCAACCCTCACGGGGTGCTGGGTGTCCACCCCGACGGCGACGGGCAGTGGATCATCCGAGGCTGGCGGCCGGCGGCCACCGAGCTGGTCGCCGTGCTGGCTGACGGCACCGAGGTGCCGATGATCAAGGTGCACCCGGCGGGGCTCTTCGCCGGCAGCGTGATCTCGACGACCGTGCCCGAGTATCGCTTCCGGGTGACCTATGGCGACGGGCAGACGTTCGACGTGGGCGACCCGTACCGGTTCTGGCCCACCATCGGCGACCTCGACATCTACCTGTTCAACGAGGGCCGGCACCATCAGCTGTGGCGCATGCTCGGGGCGCACCACCGCCAGCACCAGGGCGCGTGGGGCACGTCGTTCGCGGTGTGGGCACCGAGTGCCCGGTCGGTGCGGGTGGTCGGCGACTTCAACTCGTGGGACGGCCGGCTCGATCCCATGCGGTCGATGGGGTCGAGCGGCGTGTGGGAGATCTTCGTGCCCGACGTCGAGCCGGGAGCGAGGTACAAGTTCGAGATCCTGACGCCGAGCGGGAGCCTGCGGCTCAAGGCCGACCCCATGTCGTTCGCCACCGAGGCGCCGCCCGGGACCAACAGCATCGTGGCCGACTCCCGCCACGTTTGGCAGGACGAGGAGTGGCTGGCCACCCGGGAGGCGACCGACCCCGTGGCTCGGCCCCTGTCGATCTACGAGGTCCACCTCGGGTCGTGGCGCACGGTGCCGGAGGAGGGTGATCGGCCCCTGACCTATCGGGAGCTGGCCGTCGAGCTGGTCGACCACGTGGTCGAGCTGGGCTTCACCCACGTCGAACTCATGCCGGTGAGCGAGCACCCGTACACGCCGTCGTGGGGCTACCAGGTGTCGTCGTACTACGCGCCGACCGCTCGGTTCGGGTCGCCCGACGACTTCCGCTACATGGTCGACGCGTTCCACCAGCGGGGCATCGGCGTGATCGTCGACTGGGTGCCGGCCCACTTCCCCAAGGACGACTGGGCCCTGGCCATGTTCGACGGCACCGCTCTCTACGAGCACGCCGACCCTCGCCAGGGCGAGCACCCCGACTGGGGCACGCTCGTGTTCAACTTCGGCCGGACCGAGGTACGCAACTTCCTCCTGGCCAACGCCCTGTACTGGATCGAGGAGCTGCACGTCGACGGACTGCGAGTCGATGCCGTGGCATCGATGCTGTACCTCGACTACTCGCGCAAGGCCGGCGAATGGGTGCCGAACATCCACGGCGGCCGGGAGAACCTCGAGGCCGTGTCGTTCCTCCAGGAGACGAACACGTTGGTGCACGGGGCTCACCCCGGCGTGCTGACGATCGCCGAGGAGTCGACGGCGTGGCCTGGCGTGTCGCGACCGGTGCACCTGGGCGGCCTCGGGTTCACCCACAAGTGGAACATGGGGTGGATGCACGACACCCTCGAGTACTTCTCGAAGGACCCCATCCACCGGCGCTTCCACCACCACCAGCTCACGTTCGGGTTGATCTACGCGTTCAGCGAGAACTTCGTCCTGCCGCTCTCCCACGACGAGGTGGTGCACGGCAAGGGGTCGCTGCTGCAGAAGATGCCCGGCGACCGGTGGCAGCAGCTCGCCAACCTGCGGGCGCTGTACGGGTGGATGTACGCCCATCCCGGCAAGCAGCTCCTGTTCATGGGAGCCGAGGTGGCCCAGGACCGCGAGTGGTCGGAGGCCCGGTCGGTCGACTGGCACCTGGGCGACGCCGAGTGGCACCAGGGGGTCGGCCGGCTGGTGCGGGAGCTGAACCGGATCAACGCGTCGGAGCCGGCCCTGTGGACGGGGGACTTCACGCCCGAGGGCTTCCAGTGGATCGACGCCAGCGATGCCGACCAGTCCTGCTACTCGTTCCTGCGCATGCCGGTGGGGGAGCCGGGCCGGCCGGTCGCCTGCCTGGCCAACCTCACCCCGGTGCCCCGCTACGGCTACCGGGTGGGGCTGCCCGAGGGCGGCGAGTGGGAGGTCCTGCTCAACACCGACGCAGCGGTCTTCGCCGGCTCGGGCACCGAGGTCGGCCCCGTGCTGGCCGCCGAGGCCAAGGAGTGGCACGGCCTGCCCCACTCCACCGTCCTCACCCTCCCGCCCCTCGGCATCGTCTGGCTCGCCCCCAAGCCCTGTGCTCGTAGCCCGGTTCTGGGCAATTGCGGTCGATCGTCGACCGGCAGTGCCCAGAACTCGGACTGTCACACCCCGTCGGCAGGATGGCCGGCCATGCGAGCATTGTGGGAGCTCGCCCGTCACCAGCTCGGGCTCGTCACACGAGCGCAAGCTCTTCAGCTGGTCACCGATGCGGAGCTCCGGACCCTGGTCCGGCGAGGCCACCTCTCTAAGCCGCGCCGGGGCGTGTGGGCCGTTGCCGGAGCGCCGCCGACCTACGAGCAGGCGGTGCTGGCTGCCGTGCTCGCCGCCGGTCAGCAGGCATGGGCGTCGCATCGCACGGCCGCACGGCTTCACGGTCTGAAGGTGCCTCCACCCGAGCTGATCGACGTGCTCACCCTGCCGCACACTCGCGTACGGCTCGAGGGTGTCGACCACCATCGCAACCAGGTGCTGCCGTTGCGGGACCTGGGGCGGGCTGGCCTGGTGCCGGCCACCACTGTCGCCAAGACCTTGGTCGATTGCACGCCTTGGTTGCCCGGCCACCGGCTCACGCAGGCCATCGACGACGCCCGGCGACGGAAGCTCGTCACCTATGAGGAGGTCGAGCTGGCGCACGCCGAGGTCGACAAGGGCCGCCGGACCGGTCGGCACCTGGTCGTGCCGCTGCGACCGGTTGTCGCCGACCGGCACGACGCCGGCGGGAGCGATCGCGAGCTCGACGTTCGGGGCGTCCTGCGCCGCGCGGGCCTGCCGCTGCCAGTGCAGCAGCACCCCGTGTTCGTGGCCGGGCGATGGCGCTTCCTCGACCACGCGTACCCCGAGCCGCTGATCTACCTGGAGTTCGACGGCTTCGCCGAGCACGGGCTCATCCGCTCCACCT
Organism: Acidimicrobiales bacterium; assembly: GCA_025463335.1. GTDB lineage: Bacteria > Actinomycetota > Acidimicrobiia > Acidimicrobiales > CADCSY01 > RYN-34. Next base: position 4,066 of record JAOBWJ010000102.1, on the reverse strand, counting down.
TCGACGACGACCGGGAGCGCGATGCCGAGCTTGCCCTGTTGGGCTGGCTCGCCATCAGGTACACCTCCAACACCCGGGCCGCCGACCTCGTCAGCCGGGTCCGGCGAGCGCTCGGGGCACGCGTCGCGTGAACTCGGCCCAGAATGGAGCGATGTCGGAGCGGGAGTTGGTGGTCCACGGCCACTTCTACCAACCGCCGCGGGAGAACCCGTGGACGGAGATGGTGGCGGCCGAGCCGTCGGCGGCCCCGGCGCACGACTGGAACGAGCGCATCACGGCCGAGTGCTACCGGCCCAACGGCTGGGCCCGCATCGTCGACGATCGGGGCCGGGTGGTGGCCATCGTCGACAACTACGCCCACCTGTCGTTCAACGTCGGCCCCACCCTGCTGTCGTGGCTCGAGGCCCACGACCCCGACGTCCTGGCCCGCATGGTGGAGGGCGACCGGCTGGGCGGTGGCGCCATCGCCCAGGCCTACAACCACATGATCCTGCCGCTGGCCAACGAGCGCGACGTGCGCACCCAGGTGCGCTGGGGATTGGCCGACTTTCGTTACCGATTCGGCCGGGAGTCCGAGGGCATCTGGCTTCCCGAGACCGCCGTCAATGACGACGTGCTGCGGGTCCTGGCCGAGGAGGGCGTGGCCTTCACCATCCTCGCCCCCAACCAGGCGCTGGCCGTCCGCCCGCTGGGCAAGCCGCTCGGGCACGAGGAGCCATGGCACGACGTGGCCGACGGCAGCATCGACGGCCGCCGGTCCTACCGCTGGGTCGACCCGGCCGACCCCGACAAGCACGTCGACCTCGTGTTCTACGACGGCGGCATCTCCCACGACCTCGCCTTCGGGCTCAGCGCCATGACCGCCGAAGGGTTCGTCGGCCGGGTCACCCACGCCGCCCCCGACGGCGGCCTGGTGGCGGTGGCCACCGACGGCGAGACGTTCGGCCACCACCACCACTTCGCCGAGCGAACGCTGGCCTATGCCCTCCCGGTGACGGCACCCAAGCAGGGCGTGCACGTCACCAACCTGACCCGCTTCCTCAAGGACCACCCGCCCACGTGGCAGGTGCAGATCCGGGAGAGCGCCTGGTCGTGCGCCCACGGCGTGGGCCGCTGGAAGGAGGACTGCGGCTGCTCGACCGGCGCCGATCCGGGAGCCGACCAGCAGTGGCGGGCTCCGCTTCGAGCCGCCCTCGACCTGCTCCGGGATGCCGGTGCCGAGGTCTTCGAGCGCCGTGGGGCGAGCGTGCTCAACGACCCGTGGGCGGCACGGGACGCCTACGTCGACGTCGTCCTCGGTGCGCGCACGGTCGAGTCGTTCGCCGCCGAGCACGTGACCGGCGACCTGGTCGAGGCCCTCACCCTGCTCGAACAGCAGCGCCATGCCCTGCTCATGTACACGTCTTGCGCCTGGTTCTTCTGGGACCTGGCCGGCCTCGAGACCATCCAGTGCCTCCGGTACGCGGCCCGGGCCATCGACCTGCTCGCCGAACTGGGGGAGGAGCCGCCCACCGCTGCCTTCCTCGACCGCCTGGCCGACGCTCGGAGCAACCAGCCGGCCGAGGGCACCGGCCTCGACGTCTGGCGCCGTCACGTCGAGCCGGCGCGCGTCGACGCCGAGCGGGCCGCGGCCCACATGGCGCTCGCCGGGCTCCTGGCCCGCCGGCCGGAGGGCTCGGTGGCCACCTGGGAGATCGTGGAGGACCACCATCGCGTCGAGCACCGCGGCGCCCTGATCGTCAGCGCCGGCATCCTCACCCTGCGCCACACCCGGACCCGGCGGGTCACCAGCCACGCCTACGCGGTGATGCTCATCGGCGGCCTCGAGGTGCTCGGCGCGGTGCGCCCGGACGACGACACGCGAGACGCGGCCGACATCCTCGAGCTGTTCGAGGGCCTCGAGCGAGGCGATCGCCTCTCGGTGCTGCTGCGCTACGTCGGGGAACGGTTCGGGCCCGACGAGTTCGGCCTCGAGCGGGCCCTGCCCGATGCCGCCGACCAGATCGTGGCCGGCGTGGCCACCAACCTGGAGAAGCGCTTCGCCACCACGTTCGAGCGCCTCTACTCCTTCAACCGCGACGGTCTGCTGTCACTGGCCCGGGCCGGGCTACCCCTGCCGGCCGCCATCCGCCTGCCCGCCGAGCTCGCCCTCGCCCGCCGGTTGGAGGCCGAGATCACGGCCCAGCAGGGCTCGTGGGACCCGCGTGCCTACGAGGCTGCCCTGGTCACGGCCAAGGAGGCGCAGGCGTTCGGGCTCACCATCGACGCCCCTCGGGCCCGCACGGCGCTGGAGCAGACGTTGGCGGCCGCCGTGCAACGGGCGCTGGACGGGGAGGTCGACGCGGTCGACGCCGCCCTCGCTCTGCGGGACCTGGCCACCGCCCTCGACGTGGGCATCGATGTCTCCGGACCCCAAGAAGCGGTGTACGACGCCCTGCTCGTTGGCGGGCGGGACGACCTGCGCTCCCTGGCCCAGGCGCTCGGCCTGGCCGCCGACCACCTCGGTATCCCGGATCGCTAGTTTCGCACCGGGGCGTGATCGCCCGGCTGGCGACGGCGGCCCGGCCTCCACGCCCCGGCCGCCGTCGACGCTCGCCTAGGTGCGCATGGTGTTGCCGCCGTCGACGGAGATGATCTGCGCGGTGACCCAGGAGCCATCGTCGGACAGCAGGTACGTCACCATCGAGGCGATGTCGTCGGCCGTGCCGATGCGGTTCGAACGAGCCATCTTCAGGATCCGCTGCTTGCCCTCCTCGGGCATGTGGTCGAGCATCTCCTGACCGGGGACCAAGCCGGGGGCGACCGCGTTGGCCCGGATGCCCTCTCGGCCCCAGCGGGACGCGATGTGGCGCACCACCGCCGTCATGGCGGTCTTGGTGGTGGCGTAGGCGACGCGGATGGGCTCCCCGGCGTAGACGGCGCCCGACACGGTGGCCACGAACGAGCCGCCACCCCGCTCGAGCATGTGGGGGATCGAGTAGCGGGCGGCCAGCAGCATGCCGGTGAGGCCGACGTCGATCGTCCGCTGCCACGCCTCCAGGGGGAGGGTGAGCAGGTCGTGCTCACCATCGACGCCGAGCGTGGGCGCCGACATGTCCATGGCGTTGTAGTGGACGCCGTCGATGCCCCCGAACTCGGCGACGGCACGGTCCATGAGCGACTTGATCTGGGCGTCCTCACCGGCGTCGAACTGGTGGGCCACGGCCTTGCCGCCCTCGGCCTCGATGAGCTCGACCGTGCGCTGTGCCGACGGCTCGTTGATGTCGCCCACCACCACCAGGGCACCCTCTTGGGCCAGCCGCCGGGCGGTGGCGCCGCCGATGCTTGCGCCGTGGCTGGTGCCGTCCGTTGCGCCGGTCCCGCCGGCAGCGACGACGATGATCTTGTCCTGAAGTCCCCTCATGGCAGGGAACCTATCGACGTCTGAACCGTCGCCGCAGTCGACGGAGGTTGCGCATCCAGATCAGCCGCATGGCGACGGCCGCCGCGGGACCGCCGAGCCACCACGGGATGTCCAGCTCCTCCTCCCAGGTGAAGCGGGTCGAGCGGCGCAGGGCCCCGGCCGGGCGGAGGGTGAAGCGCCCAGAGCCGGTGACCAGGCCGACATGGCGGACGCCGATGACCGCACCCTCCACCCACTCGGTGACCTCCATGCGGTCGACGAGCCGGAAGGGCCCGACCTTGGTGTCGCAGTCGAACGTGGTGCCGACACCCTCCCGGCAGGTCGAGGTGAACCGGATGGCCTCGGCGTCGGCCATCCACTCGACGTGGGAGCCGAGGTCACGCACGTCGTCCCACACGCGGGCCGTGGTCGCTCGGATGGTGGTCGTCACGCGGATGCTCGGCACGGCGCCGAGGGTACGTTCGGCCAATGGCCGGGCCGACCTTCGACGACGTGCGCCGCATCTGCCTCTCGCTGCCCGAGGCCGAGGAGGTGTTCGTCGAGGCATGGGGCCACCCCACGTTCCGGGTGCGCAACAAGATGTTCTCCTCCATGGGTGGAGAGGACGGCGAGCAGGCGTGCACGTTCAAGACGGAGGCCGAGGAACGGGAGTCGCTCGACGCC
>JAOBWJ010000062.1 GCA_025463335.1 Acidimicrobiales bacterium | reverse complement strand
GCAAACAAAGAAACAGGTGCGGGACCTACCAACGAGGCGGCGGGTGGCGCCGAGGAAGGAGGGGCCCGCCCCCCGACGGAGGAGGGGGGTGGGAGGATCTTCTCGGTGACAGGACCCGCCGCCGGAGACACGCAGTAGCGCCCGAACTCCTGGGGTCGCTCGCCCCGCCAGGAGGCGCTTCCCCGACCAAAAACCAGGAGGGGCCGCCCTGGTGGGCGACCCCTCTGCGTCTGGTGGTCGAGACCGGCGTCGATCCGGTGACCTCGCGCTTTTCAGGCGCGCGCTCTGCCAACTGAGCTACTCGACCAGGTCTTGAAATTGGCGGTCCCGACGGGATTTGAACCCGCGACCTCCGGCTTGACAGGCCGGCGTGCACTCCAAACTGCACCACGGGACCTCGAACTGCGTTGCACCCCCAACGGGATTCGAACCCGTGTTACCGCCTTGAAAGGGCGGCGTCCTGGGCCACTGGACGATGAGGGCTCGTTGCCTGCTGGGAGGGCTCGGTCACGATAGCAAAGTCCGGGCCGCCCTCCATCCCCGGTTCGTGGATCGGCCCCGTTGGCTCAGGTGGGGAGGGGTTGTGGCCGAGAAGACGCTGTGCTCCGCGCTGCCCGGAACTTCATCGTGCTGAACGCCACGCCCGAGCGGGTGGGCCTGCCGGGTGTCGGGTGGCGCGTCGGCATGGCGACGACCGGCTCGACCGTGGCCTTGGCGCTGCACGCCCGCTACTTCCCGAGGGCGTCGACGATCGACTCGAGCAGGTAGCCGAGGTAGCCGTAGAGCACGAGCAGCGGCGCGTCCGGGTCATCCGGGTGCGGCATCGGGTCGGTTTCCTCGCTCACGTCGAGCCGGGTCCCGAGCACGAGGCGCAGGTCGTTCACCGCTCCCATCCAGGCGAGCAGTTGCTCCTCGTCGACGCGGGTCTCGTCCACGGTGGCGAGGAGGATGTCGACGGAAGCTCGGCGGCGTTCGGCCAGCTCGTCCCGCACCAGCTGGTGGTACTCCCGGTCGCGCTCGGCGTCATCGGCGTAGGCCGTGGGGAACAGCCGGCGCAGCGACGGGTCGGCGAGATCCCCGTCGAGCAGCTGGCGCAGCTGCGGGGCGACGTTGCGCAGGAGTGCCCGCTCGTCTTCGGGCAGGCGCAGCTCGAAGTCGCCCTGACGGGTGCGCCGGATCCGGCGTCCGAACCGCATCAGTCCTGCTGCATGGTGGCCCAGAGGCCGTGCTCGTGGAGCCGGAAGACGTCGAGCTCGCACTTCTCGCGCGTCCCGTTCGCTACCACGGCTCGCCCCTTCTCGTGGACGTCCATCATCAGCGACGTGGCCTTCTCCTTGCTGTAGCCGAACAGCTTCTGGAAGACGAACGTCACGTACGACATCAAGTTGATGGGGTCGTTCCAGACCAGGACGATCCACGGTGTCTCGGTCTCGAGGACCTCCTCGATGTCGGGGTCGCGCACCTCGGCCGGCGACGTCATGCCGGCACCCGGGTCGGGACGGTCGCCGCCACCAGGTTCAGGCGGATCACCGAGACCCACACGGCAAGGGCGCCGACGATGTGCACGCCGACGAGCAGGACGGGCACGCCGGTGAAGTACTGCGTGTAGCCCACCGCCGCTTGGGCCACGAGCACCACCAGCAGGACGCCGGCCGCGTCGCGGACGACGGCCGGTGACCCTTCGGCCCACAACCACCGCAGGGTCAGCAGCACCATCGTCAGCAGGATGAGCACGGCGATGCTGTGGATGCGGGCCACGTCGCTGACGACGAGGTTGAGCCGCTGGGCCTGCTTGTCACCGGCGTGGGGTCCCGACGCGGTGACGACCGTGCCGGTGAGCACGACCAGGCCGGCGGCGACGAACAGCAGGCGCAGCATCGAGCCGATGCGCTCGGACACGATCGGCACGGTAGGCCCGTCGGGCCGGGTGGCGCGGTGGTGGAGCACGACCGCGTTCCACACGATGAGCATCGACAGCACGAAGTGGCCCATCACCAGCCGGGGCGACAGGTCCAGGAGCACGACCATCCCGCCCAGCACGATCTGGGCCACCACGCCGGCCACGAGCCCCCACGACAGCAGGGTGAGGTCGCGCCGCCGGGGCTGGCGCACGACCGAGCCGAGCACGGCCACGATGACCGCGGCCGACACGATGCCGGTCACCAGTCGGTTGACGAACTCGATCATGGCCGGCGCGTTGCTCACCTGGGACGGCGTCAAGCGTCCGGCCGTGCAGTTGGGCCAGTCGGTGCAGCCCAGGCCCGAACCAGTCAGCCGCACGGTCGCACCGGTGACGACGATGACGGCCAGGGACACCGCTGCGAACAGCGTGATCCGCTGGTAGGCGAGGGGAGTCAGACGCCGCGGCAGCACGCCACGATCGTAGGTACGGGCGCCACTGAACCCCTGGTCGAGGGGCCGACTTCGTGCCGGTCGGCCCGCTCCCATAGTCTCGACACCTGTGCAGCAGGTCCTCGATCGCCCCGCTTTGGGCGCTCGGATCCGTGGCTACGTGGCGCTCACCAAGCCTCGCATCATCGAGCTCCTCCTCGTCACCACGGTTCCCACCATGGTCGTGGCCCAGCGCGGGATGCCGCCGCTGCTGCTGATGTTCTGGACCGTGCTGGGCGGCACCCTCGCCGCCGGCGGCGCCAACGCCATCAACATGTACGTCGACCGCGACATCGACTCGATCATGAAGCGCACCCAGCACCGGCCGCTCGTGACCGGCGTGCTCGCCCCGGCCCAGGCCCTGCGCTTCGCCATCGGCCTCGAGATCTTCGCCTTCCTGCTGCTCTGGGGCACGGTCAACCTGCTCAGCGCCGTGCTGGCGATCTGCGCCACCCTCTTCTACGTCTTCGTCTACACGCTCTGGCTGAAGCGGACGTCGACCCAGAACATCGTCATCGGCGGCGCCGCCGGGGCCGTGCCCGTCCTGGTGGGCTGGGCGGCCGTGACCAACTCGCTCGGCTGGGCGCCGATCGTGCTGTTCGCCATCATCTTCTACTGGACGCCCCCGCACTTCTGGGCCCTGGCCGTGAAGTACAAGGACGACTACGCCGCCGCCGACGTCCCGATGCTGCCCGCAGTGGCGTCGCTCCGGGTCACGGCCGAGCGCATCCTGGGCTACACGCTGTTCCTCTGGGGACTCACGCTGGTGTTCGGCCCGGTGGCCGACATGGGTGTGCTCTACCTGTTCGCAGCCACGGTCCTGGGCGGCATCTTCACCTGGTTCGCCCTGCGTCTCCTGCGCACCGAGTCGACCGTCGACGCCATGCGGGTGTTCGGCTGGTCCATCACCTACATCACCCTGCTCTTCGGCGCCATGGCAGCCGACCAGCTGGTGCGGTCGGGCCTGTGAGCTCGACCAGGGGAGCGTTTCGTACGCTCCGAGCACCGCTGTGTAGAGTCCGCCGCGGCTCCCTGACGGTCGACCTGAGGTTCTCCGCACGCACATGGCCATGACCGAGACGAGACCCGCGCCCGAGGCCACGGCCGAGGCGCCGCCGCCGGCTGTCGTCGCCGATCCCTCCGGGCTCGCCGGGTGGTTCAGCACCTCCGACCACAAGCGGATCGGGCGACTTTGGATCGCCACGTCCCTGCTCTTCCTCCTCACCGGGGGCGTGCTCGTCGCGCTCCTGGGCTTCGAGGGAACCGCGAGCGGGCTCGACCTGTTCGACCGGGCGTCGTTCCTCCAGGCCAACACGCTCGCCACCGAGGCCTTGGTCCTGCTGTTCCTGGCCCCGTTGTTCCTGGGCATCGCCACCTTCGTGGTGCCGCTGCAGGTCGGCTCGCCCGAGATCGCCTTCCCCCGGGGCTCGGCTGCGGCCTTCTGGCTCTACCTCGTGTCGGCCGGCATCCTCGTCGCTTCGTACCTGGCCGACGGCGGTCCCACCGGCGGCTCCCGCGACGCCGTCGACCTCTGGCTCCTCGCCCTGATCGGCGTGCTCCTCTCGCTGTGCATCGGGCTGGTCAGCGTGCTCACCACGGCGTTGACCATGCGGGCGCCGGGCATGTCCCTGCTGCGGGCCCCGGCCTTCACCTGGTCGGTCCTCGTGGGCGGCAGCCTCGTGCTCCTCAGCGCCCCGGTGCTCATCGCCGGCCTGGCCGACATGTACGTCTCGCACCACTTCGGCGGCGATCTCGGCAACTACCAGCGCCAGATCGCCTGGTTCTGGTCGATCCCGACCGTCTACCTGCTGGCCGTCCCGGCCGCCGGGGTGGCCCTCGAGGTCGTCCCCGTGCTGGCCCGCAACCGGGTCCGCAAGCACGAGGGCATCCTCATCGTGCTCGGCCTGCTGGGCATCGTCGGCGTCGGTGCCTGGGCCCAGAGCGAAGTCACCTTCGACGACCTGCTCTACGTGGCCATGGGCCTCGCCGCCGTCCTTCCGGCGCTGGCCCTGCTCGGCCTGGTGGGCGACACCCTTCGCGGCGGCAAGCCGGCGCCGAAGGCCGCCCTGCTCTTCGCCGTCGGCACCGTCCTGCTGCTGCTCCTCGGTGCCGTCGCCGGGGCCCTGCTCTCCATCGACGGCTTGAAGCTCCACAACACCACGTGGGAGCTGGGCCAGACCCACCTCATCGTCCTGGGCGCCGGCACCGTCGGCGGCCTCGGCGCCCTGTGGTGGTGGGCCCCGAAGCTGTGGGGCGTCGAGCTGCCCGAGAGCGCCGGCATCCTCGTCTTCCTCGCCTCGTTCGGCGGGGCCGTGCTGCTGGCCGGCGGCGAGCTCGTCAACGGCCTGGCCAACGACCTGCCCCTCCGGGCGGCCACGTTCACCGACGACAGCGTGAAGGTGCTCAACGGCATCAGCGCCGCCGGCGGCGTGCTGGTCACCTTGGCCGGGCTGCTCACCGTGCTCGTCCTGCTCGGTGCGGCCCGCCGCCGCAACCAGGTGGTGGTTTCCGACAACCCGTGGGGCGGCTGGACGCTCGAGTGGGCCACCACTTCGCCGCCGCCCCCCAGCAACTTCTCGGCGCCGGTCCCGGTCGTCGCCTCCGCCACGCCGCTGCTCGACGAGGTGACTGCCTGATGACCGCTCTCGCCCTGCCGCCGGCTGCCCCGGCGCCCCGCCG
>JAOBWJ010000054.1 GCA_025463335.1 Acidimicrobiales bacterium | reverse complement strand
GGGCACTGGTGGAGACCGACACGGTGCTGAACATCCACCTCGGGTCCTCCGGTCAGCTGGCCATCACCGCGCCCGACGCCCCGATGGACGTGATGATCACGCTCCAGCCCATGAACGTCTGCATGGCGGCGGCCGACCTGCTGTGGTCGCGGGTGTTCAAGGAGTTCAAGGACCTGAAGGTGGCGCTGTCCGAGGGCGGCACCGGGTGGATTCCCTACTTCCTCGACCGCCTCGACCGCACCTACGACATGCACCACCTTTGGACCGGCCAGGACTTCGGCGACCAGCTGCCGAGCGAGGTCTTCCGCGAGCACTTCCTCACGTGCTTCATCGCCGACCCGGTGGGCCTGGCCATGCGTGACGACATCGGCGTCGACAACATGTGCTGGGAGATGGACTACCCGCACTCCGACTCGTCGTGGCCCACCGCGCCCGAGGAGTTCGCCCACATGGCCGCCAAGTACGGCGTGTCCGACGGCGAGATCGACAAGATCAGCCACAAGAACGCCATGCGCTGGTACCGGTTCGATCCCTTCGCCAGCCGTCCCAAGGAGCAGTCGACGGTCGGTGCCCTGCGGGCCGAGGTGGCCGGGCACGACGTGTCGGTCAAGGCGTTCGACAGCGGCCGGTTCGAGAAGTCGAAGCCGAGCCTGACCGAGCTGCAAGCGCGGGCCACCGCCTGATCCCGAAGTAGAAAGACCGCACCCCCAAACCGAACGCTACGAGGAGGCTTGCCGTGACCGGCATGCTCGCAGGGAAGACCGTCGCCGTGACCGGAGGTGGCAACGGCATCGGCCGGGCCGTCTCCCTGGCCTGCGCCGCCGAGGGCGCCAACGTGGTGGTGGCCGACTACGGCGTGGCCATGGACGGTTCGAACCCGTCGAGCGAGGTGGCCAACCTGGTCGTGAAGGAGATCGAGGCCGCAGGCGGCAAGGCCGTGGCCGTGGCCGGCGACGTGTCGAAGTTCGACACCGGCGCCGAGATCGTGGCCGCCGCCGTCGACACGTGGGGCTCGATCGACGGCGTGGTGTGCGTGGCCGGCAACCTGCGCGAGCGGATGCTGTTCAACATGAGCGAGGACGAGTTCGACGCCGTCATCGCCGTGCACCTGAAGGGCCACTTCAACGTCTACCGGCACGCGTCGGCCGTGATGCGCAAGCAGGAGAGCGGCGGCTCGATCGTGGGGTTCACGTCCGGCGCGTTCGTGGGCTCGACGGCCCAGGCCAACTACTCGGCGGCCAAGGGCGGGATCATCTCCCTCACCCGGTCGGCGGCGCTGTCGCTGCACAAGTACGGCGTGCGGGCCAACTGCATCGCGCCGATCGCCAAGACCCGCATGTCGGAGAACGTGCCGTTCGAGATCGAGACCGGCGAGCCGTCGGCCATCGCCCCCATGGCCGTCTATCTGATCTCCGACGCGGCCAAGGAGATCACCGGGCAGACCTACACCGTCGTCGGTCCCCGCATCTCGGTGTGGAACCAGCCCCACGAGCTGCGCTCGATGTTCGCCCCGGGCGACGAGTGGACCGCGCAGGAGATCGCCGAGGCCCTGCCCCGCTCCATCAAGTACGAGGAGCACCCCATGCTCGCCGACCTCGAGCGACGCATGGCCCAGATGGAGAACAAGGGCGCTTGAGCCGAACCCGCGACGGATTGACTACACATCTGTAGACGATCCGTCGCCAGTTCGGCGGGGGTGAGGGGGGACGATGAAGTTCGGGTTGCTGTACGAGATCGAGCCCATGCGGCCGTGGGGCGAGACCACGGTCGCCGACGCCTTCTGGGAGGCGCTCGAGCAGGTGAAGGTGGCCGAGGAGGTCGGCTTCTCGCACGTGTTCCTCGTCGAGCACCACTTCCTCGACCAGTTCTCGGTCAGCTCGTCGCCCGAGGTGTGGCTGTCGGCCGTGGCCCAGCACACCTCCACCATCCGCATCGGCCACGGGTCGCGCCTGTTGCCGTTCAAGTACAACAACCCGATCCGCTCGGCCGAGATGGCCGCCGTGCTCGACATCATGTCGAAGGGCCGGCTCGACTTCGGCACCGCCCGGTCGGCGAGCGCCGTCGAGCTCGAAGGCTTCGGCATCGACCCCAACGTCACCCGGGCGCAGTGGGACGAAGCCCTCCACATGATCCCGAAGATGTGGACGCAGGACGAGTTCTCGTGGGACTCGCCCACGTTCCAGATGCCGCCCCGCAACGTCCTGCCCAAGCCCGTGCAGGCCCCGCACCCGCCCATCTGGATGTCGGGCACCCAACCCTCGTCGTCGGTCGTCGCCGCCGAGCGGGGCATCGGCTACATGCACTTCTCGGTCACCTCGACCGACGACCTGGCCGAGCAGGTGGCCGAGTACAAGCGACTGGTGGCCGACCCCACCGACCCCGTCGGTCTGGTCACCAACGACCAGTTCGCCGCCTTCACCATGATGTTCTGCGGCGTGGACGACGACGACGCCATGCGCCGGGGCTACGAGGGCGTGAGCTGGTACGCCAACATGGTCGAGCACACCTACTCGTCGCTGGCCACCATCGAGGGCGCCACCGACTCGAGCTACGACTGGTACAAGCAGCGCTTCGCCGACGTCGGTGGCCGGGTGCGGGAGGAGGCCGAGATGCGGGCCAACCACTCGATGATCCTGGGCGGCCCCGAGACGTGCATCGACGAGGTGCAGTGGTACGCCGACCAGGGGGTCGACCTCCTCCTGCTGCTCGTGCAGGGCGGCCCCATGGAGCACGACCACATCGTCGACTCCCTCCGACGCTTCGGCGCCGAGGTCATGCCCAAGTTCGCGTAGGGGGGACCTACCAGTCGTCACCTGGCCGGGCCTCGCAGGCGATGGGTGCGGTGAGGTCGATGCCGGTGCTCGGCCCGAACCGGAGGACCATCACGCCGTCGTCCTCGTCCGGGGTGCGGACGAGCCCGCCATCGGTCCGGACGAAGGTCTCGCCCCGCCACCGCTCCCAGCCGAGCCGCTCGTAGAAGGCCCACTCACCGGTGCCGAGTCCGCCGAGCTCGAAGTCGCGCTGGATGATCTCGTCGACGGCGGCCATGGCGAGCGACCCCAAGCCCTCTCGCTGTCGCCCCGGGGACGTGGCCACGCCCTCCACGTAGCCGGCCGGGAAGGGCCGGTCGCCGACGTGCAGCGTCCGGGCCACCACGGCCGCGTGGGCCACGACGACGCCGCCGTCGGACACGACGGCATGCCACCCGCCGAGGGTGTGGTCCCAGTCGTCGTCGTCGAACTCGCCCTCGAAGGCGACGTCCATCAGCGCGCGGATCTCGGCCAGGGTGCGCGCCGAGACCTCGTCGGTGCGCAGCACCTCGACCCGGGGCATCACCCCGTAGGCAGGCTTCCGCGGCCGGCAACGGTCCGGGCGAGGATGCCGAGCGTGGCCCGCAGCGCCGCTTCGGAGATGATCGGGAAGATCCCGGCGTCTCGCCAGACCGGGTCGATGGACGACCAGTCGTAGTACGACGTGACCAGCGTGCCGTCGTCGACGGGAGCGAGCGTGTAGCCGTAGACGTGACCGAGCGGCGGGTCGATCTGACCGAGCACCGTCCATGCGATCTCGCGGTCGGGGGCGAACGTGGTGATGGCGACGGTCACGTCGTACTTGCCCATCGGGTAGTCGTTGAGCGCCTCGCGGTCCATGTGCACGACGAAGGTGTCGTCGACCGCCGACACGGACTCGCCCGTGGCGTCGAGCAGCATGCCGGAGCTGTCGATGGCGACGTGGCCCCGCGGATCGCACAGCAGTCGGAAGATCGTCGCGGGGTCGGTCGCGATCGTGCGCTGGACTTCGATTCGCTCGCTCGTCATCCCGGCATGCTGCCAGCCCAAACGCCCGGAGCGCCGGGTGACTCCCGCCTACCGATCGGCGCGCTTCGCCAGCGACTCCTTGATCCGCTGGACGCCCTCGGCGAAGCCCGGGCGGTCGACCGACCACTGCTGGGCATCGAGCTCGAGCGCGAACGGGTCGTCGGTCAGGGTGTCGAGCGTGGCCTTGGTGCGGGCCACCAGCTCGCGGTCCCGACCGGCGGCCCGGCGGGCCAGCGTCAAGGCCAGGGTGAGCGGGTCGTCGACGCAGCGCCAGGCCAGGCCGGCCCGCTCGGCCTCCTCGCCGGTGAGGGTGTCGCCGCACAGCACCAGTGCCAGCGCGCCCTGACGGCCGATCCGCTGCGACAACCGGGCCAGATGGCCGCCGCCGGGGTGGATGCCGACGTCGAGGAACCGGGGGTCGAAGCGGGCGCCCCGCCCGGCGATGACCACGTCGCAGGCGAGAGGCAGGTTCACGCCGGCGCCGATGGCCGGCCCGTCGACCACGGCGATGGTTGGCACCGCCGCCGAGGCCAGGGCCGTCATGCCGGCGTAGGACTCGGCCAGGGCGAAGCGGGGCGCGATGAGGTCGTCGAGCACGCCACCGGAGCAGAACACCGGCGCCTCGGCGGTGAGCACGATGGCACCGGCGTCGAGCGACGCCACCGCCTCGGCCAGGGCGTCCGACAGCTCTTTGCTGAGGGCGTTGCGGCGATCGGGGTCGTTCAGGTGGACCCGTCCGACACCGTCCTCGACCCAGTGGTCGATCACAGGCGGCCGTCGATCTGCAGGTCTTCGGCGACCCATGACGGCGAGCGTCGTTCCTTGAACGCCTTGAAGCCCTCGAGCGCCTCGGGCCCGTGGAGCGACTCGGTCATCGACATCTTGTCGAACCGCTCGTACTGGCGGTTGATCTCCCGCTTCACGGCCGAGCGGGCGCCGGGCGCGCCGCGGGCGATCTGCTTGGCGATCTCGATGGCCTCGTCGAGCTCGGTGCCGGGCTCGACCACCCGGGTCACCAGGCCCCAGTCGAGGGCGGTGGCGGCGTCGAGCGTCCGGCCGGTGAGCAGCATGTCGCGGGCCCGGGGGATGCCGACCTGGCCGGGCAGGATGGCCGCGTAGCCCGTATCGGCGATGCCGCGGAAGATCTCGGGCGCCCGGAACGTGGCCGCCGTCGAGGCCACGGCCACGTCCGACAGCATGGCCATCAGCAGCCCGCCGCCCTGGCAGATGCCGTTGACGGCCGACACCACCGGCTTGGCCGAGTTGCGGAACGCCTCGAACGGCACGTTGTCCATGTGCAGCAGCCCGTGGTCCATCCAGGCGTCCTCGGGATCGCCACCGAGGTCGCCGCCGGGGATGAACACGTCGCCGACCCCGGTGAGGACCATGGCGGCCAGGTCGTCGCTGCGGTCGACATGATCGATGGCGTAGCGGGCGCCGAAGTACATCGCCGCGGTCATGGCGTTGCGCCTGTGGGGCCGGTCGACGGTGACCACGGCGATCGAGCCCCGGCGCTCGAAGCGCAGGTACGGCGTGCCCAGCCAGTCGCCTTCCGGAGCCCGGGGTTCCATCAACGTCCTCCGTACTCGGGGTCGCGCTTCTCCTGCGCCGACCGGCCGTGCTCCTTGAAGTCCTCGCTCCGGCTCGACAGCTCCATGGCGAAGCCCTCGTCGGCGAGGTGGCGGTCGAGGTCGACAGTGAGCCCCCGCTGGATCAGCAGCTTGGTGAGGCCCACGGCAACGGTCGGCGCCTTGGCCAACCGCTGGATCAGCACCTCGCCGGCATCGTGCACGTCGGCAGCCGGCACCGACCGGTGCACGAGCCCCCAGTCGGCGGCCTCGGCCCCCGACACCTTGGTGCCGAGCATGAGCATCTCCTTGGCCCGGGTCACGCCGGCCAGGCGGGGGAGGAGCCACGACGCCCCGCTGTCGGGCGTGAAGGCGAAGTTGTTGAACGGCGCCCACAGCCGGGCGTCATCGGCCACCACGGCGAAGTCCGACGCCAGCACCAGGTTGAGGCCGAGCCCGATCACCCACCCCTGGGCCGTGCACACGATTGGCGTCTGGGTGTGGAGCATGGTCGGGATGAGTCGGTTCACGAGCCAGTACATGCGCCGGTTGATCGACCCGACTCGCGGCCGCTCGGGCCCGGGCGTACGCTCGCCCAGGTCGAACCCCGAGCAGAAGTTGTCGCCGCTCCCGGTGAGGTGGATGACCCGCACGTCCTCGTCGCTTCCGGCAGCGTCGATGGTGTCGATCAGGGCCAGCACGATGGGATCCGTGAGGCTGTTGCGGCGTTCCGGTCGGTCGAGCCGCAGCCGCAGGACGGGCCCGTCATGGTCGACGACGAGGCCGGGCGGGACGGCGGGATAGGCCTTCATTGGGCGAACCGCTCGGTCAACGCGTCGAGCGCCTCCAGGCAGGACGTGGCACCACCGGGCGGGTCGGGCAAGCGCACTTCGCCGTGCTCGCGCGACGGCAGCAGGATGGTGGCGTGTCCGGGCGTGGTCGTCTCGCCCCGCTGGTTCTCGCCCCACACGTCGAGGTCGACCGCGGGCCGGTCGCCGTCGGCCAGGTAGCGGCGCGTCACCCGGCCTCGCATCCAGTGGGTGTCACCGACGTAGTTGAACTTCCGGAACTCGCAGTCGAGCTTCCACAGCCACGCATCGTCGCCCATCCAATCGGTGCACAGGTGGATCAGCCACGTCTCCCGCATGCGCCCGTAGTCATAGATCGCCGGGTTGCCGGCCCGCTTGGCCCACGCCGGATCCCAGTGCACGCGCTGCTGCACATCGGGGATGTTGAGGTCGTCGGGCGTGAAGAACCGTGGTACCCGCTGGCGCTGTTGCCAGGCCAGGCGCAGGGCCTTGACGCCGTAGAGGCCCATGCCCACGCCGCTGTGCCAGACCACCATGTCGGTGACCCGCAGCGGGCCCTTCACGATCGGGCCCAATTCGTCGCCCTCGGCCACGTCTTCCCACCAGCGGGGCTCCGGCCCCCGGCGATGCTCGGCGGCGTAGGCAGCGTCGATGGCGGCCAGCTCGTCGTCGGTGTAGGGGCGGATCTCGATCTCGTCGTACTTCTTGCGCTCGGTGGCCTTCTCCCGCTCGGTGCGGACCATGAGCCGGTACTGGCCCGCCAAC
>JAOBWJ010000017.1 GCA_025463335.1 Acidimicrobiales bacterium | reverse complement strand
GGTCGGCAGCGCGCTCATCGAATCGGATGACGGCCTGCTGCTGGTCGCCAACCGCCGCCGCGACGGTGCGGTCGACTGGACACCTCCGGGTGGCGTGATCGACCAGGGCGAGTCGGTGCTCGACGGCCTGACCCGCGAGGTGGCCGAGGAGACGGGGCTCACCGTGACGCGGTGGGAGGGGCCGGTCTACCGGCTCGAGGCCGAAGCGGCCGACGCCGGCTGGCACATGCGCGTGGAGGTCCACCGCGCCCTCGAGTTCACGGGCGAGCTCACGCTCAACGACCCCGACGGCATCGTGATCGACGCTCGCTTCGTGCCGACCGACGAGTGCGCAGCCGTGCTGGCCACCAACTGGCAGCTCATCCATGAGCCGCTGGGGGAATGGGTGAGCGACCGGTGGGACGGCGAGCGGCGGTACCTCTACCGGGTCGAGGGCGCGGTCCGCACCTCGATGACGATCACACGCCTGTGAGCGGATGAGCAGCCCGTCGATCCTGCACGTCGACATGGACGCGTTCTTCGTGTCGGTGGAGCTGCTCGACCAACCCGAGCTGCGGGGCCGGCCGGTCTTGGTGGGTGGTGCCGGCGCCCGGGGTGTGGTGGCGGCCGCCTCCTACGAGGCCCGGGCCTTCGGCGTCCATTCGGCCATGCCGTCGACTCGGGCCCGCCAGATGTGTCCCCATGCCGTGTTCCTGGCCGGCCGCCACTGGCGCTACCAGGAGGTCAGCACGGCCGTCTTCGGGATCTTTCACGACGTCACGCCGCTGGTGGAGGGCATCTCCCTCGACGAGGCCTTCCTCGACGTGTCGGGCGGTCGCCGCCTCCTCGGCGACGGCCCCACCATCGCCGCCGAGATCCGCCGACGGATCCTCGACGAGCAGGGCCTGACCTGCTCGGTGGGCGTTGCTCCCCGCAAGCTGACGGCCAAGCTGGCCTCCGAGGCGGCCAAGCCCAAGGCCTCCATCGAGGGGCCGGTCTTCGGCCCCGGTGTCGTCGTGGTCGAGCCGGCCGAGGAGCTGGCCTTCCTCCATCGTCACCCGGTCGGCGCGCTCTGGGGAGTCGGCCCCGCCACCCGGGCCCGCCTCGACCGCCTCGCCGTGCGCACGGTCGGCGACCTGGCCGCCCTCCCCGAAGAGGCGGTGGTGGCCGCCCTCGGCAACGCCGCCGGTCGGCACCTCCACGCATTGGCCTGGGCTCGCGACGAACGGGCCGTCGTGCCCGACGCCAAGGTCAAGTCGATCGGCCACGAGGAGACGTTCGCCACCGACCACCACACGCTGGAGACGCTCGACCGCGAGCTCCTTCGCTTGGGCGACGCCGTGGCCACCCGGCTCCGCAAGGCCGGCGTCACCGGCCGGACCGTGCAGGTGAAGATCCGGTTCCACGACTTTCGCACCATCACACGGTCCGAGACCGTGCCTGAGGCCATCGACACGGCGCACGACGTGGTGCGGATCGCCCGCCGGCTGCTGGGCGATGTCGACCCCTCCCCAGGGGTGCGATTGCTCGGTGTCAGCGTGGCGCACCTGGCGGAGGGCGCCGCCCGCCAGCTCACGTTCGACGATGCCGAGACCCCCGGATGGACGGGAGCCACCCGGGCGGTCGACGAGATCCGGGACCGTTTCGGTGACGCGGCCATCATCCCCGCCGCCCTCACCGGGCGGCGGCCCAAGCGCCGTGGCGACAGCCAGTGGGGACCCGACCGCTGACTCCGGAACCACCCTGCCGCGTTGTCGTTGGGTGGTACGCGTGCGAGACTCGTGGGTACCCCCGGACAGGGGAACCGAGTGACAACAAGGGGACGGTCCGGTGCCGCTTTCTGAGGACGAACAGCGCATCCTCTCCGAGATCGAGCAGCACCTCTACGCCTCTGATCCGCAGCTCGTGCGCGAGGTCAGCTCGACGACGATCTACCGGCACGCCGGCCGCAACCTGAAGTGGGCGGCCGTCGGCTTCGTCGCCGGCATGGCATTCATGCTGATGACGTTCACCACGTCGATCATCCTGGCCTTCGCCGGCTTTCTCGCCATGCTCGCCACGGCCATCTTCTTCGAGCGCAACTTGCGCAAGATGGGGAGAGCCGGTTGGCGGCAGTGGACCGAGACCATGCGGACCAACGGCGTGCGGGAGCGCATGGGCTCGGTGGGCGATCGCATGCGCGACCGTTTCAAGCGCGACGAGCAGTAGCCGCTAGTAGGTCCGCACCTCGACGCGGGCCGCCCGTTCGGGGAGCAGCGGGCGAGGGTCGACCAGCAACCGGGACCGCTCACGCCACCCCACGGTGGCGTCGGCGGCTCGTTCGAGCGTGCCTGCCACCTCGAGGGCCTGGTCGGCGATCTCGTCGGCGATGGCAATCGGTGCGTACGTCGCCGTGGTCGTGAGCCCGGCCAGGCCGGTGAGCAGCCGGCCGTCGACGCCGGTGGCCGCCGCCGCCCGGGCCGCGAACTCGTTCGGGGTCTCCCACCGCTCGAACGGACTCCCGGCTCGCGCCAACGCCTCGCTGACCTCGTCCCAGGCGACCAGCACCCGGTCGCCGGGCGTGGCCGCACGCTGGCGCCGTCGCCGACGGCGGATCGCTCGGAGGAGGGCGAGGGCGCCGGCCCACACCAGCGGAGCCACCAGCAACACGGCGAGGGCCGCGAGCAGCCGGGCCGGCCACGGCGAGGACTGCGTTGCCGTGGTCGTCGACGGGTCCTGCTGCAGCGGTCGCTGCGGGGCGGTGGTAGCGGTCGCCCCGTCGCGGGCGGTGGTGGGCGTGGCGTTCGGCACCGTCGTGGCCGACGACGGGTCGCCAGGATCAGCCTGCGCCTCGGCGACGCCGGTCCAGGACTCGGCGTTGGGCATGCCCCGCCCCGGGGTGGGCTCGAACGCGACCCAACCGAAGCCGTCGAGGTAGATCTCGGGCCAGGCATGGCCGTTGAAGCCCCGAACCACGTACTCGCCGGTGGCCGGGTCGAGCTCGCCGGTGGTGAAGCCCACCGCCACCCGCGCCGGCAGGCCGACCGCTCGGGCCATCGCCGCGTAGGCCCCGGCGAACTGCTCGCAGTAGCCCCGCTTGGTGTCGAACAGGAAGTGCTCGAGGTCGTTGCCGCTGTGCCCGGCCTGGACGTTGAGGTCGTAGGTGAACGCCCCGCTCCGGAAGTAGTCCTGCAGGGCCTTGGCCCGGTCGTACTGGGTGCGGGCCGACTGGGTGATCTGGGCGGCGAGCTGCTGCACCCGGGGGCTGAAGTCGGCGGGAAGGGCTGCGGGGCCGTACTCCTTCGCCACCTTCTCGGGCGCCACGCTGGGCACGCGTTCGAGCTGGGCCGCGTTCAGCACGGGCAGGGCCGACGTGACCGTGTAGGTCAGGCCGGTGGTCGTGTCGTCCTGGGTGAACAGGCTGTTGGAGTCGGTGTCGTACAGCGCCGCGGTGCCCGAAAGCCCGACCGGCCGGAACGAGCTCGGCAACCAGATGCTCGACAGGGCGCCGATGGTGAACGTCTGGGTCGACTGCTGCGTCTGGCCCCCGCTGGTGTCGACGTCCGCCCCGAGGGTGCCGCGGGCGGGCCGGTACTGGCGGTCGGACGACCAGATGCGCCCGTTGAAGTTCTCGAGCGAGGTCAGCCGCCAGTAGCTGCGTTGGGTCGCCTTCACCCGGAACACCTCGACGTCGGCCTGTTCCACCAACCGGCTGCGGAGGTCGACGAGGGGGCTGATCGTGACGCGGGAGTTGTTGTGGTCACGGTCGCTGGCTCGCCACGGCACCACGGCGCGGGCGTCGGCTCCGGGCAAGTTGGGTCCGACCACGATGGCGGCGAAGACGCCGACCACGGCGAGGACGGCGCCGGCCCGGAGCAGCGAGCGGGTGCCGCCCCCGGTCTCGCTCGACAGCCACGTCGGGGCCGACATCGAGGCCAACGAGCGCTGGGCCAGCCAGTGGGCGAGCACGGCGCCGAGGAACAGGGCCGACACCCCGAGCCGGTGGCCGCCGGTGCCGAGGGCCCCACCGAACACGAAGAGCGTGCCGGCCGGCACGACGGCCTCGACCATGGCCTTGGCTCGGAAGGCCGCGGTGTCGGCGGCGAAGGCGATGACCCATGCGCCGAGCGACGCCGCCAGCACGAAGCCGGGCAGCACGGGGGCCGGAGCGACGACCTGGCCGAACGTCTGCCAGGCGTCACTGAGCTCGGATTGGGCCTGGCGCAACGTGGACAGCGTGGGCAGGAGGGCGGTGGTCGTCTCGGGCAGCTGGAACCACGTCACCAGCAGGACGGCGCCGAGAACCCCGACGGCCGTCGTGGCCACCGGCCCCAGCCGGCGCCGTCGGCAGACCACGGCAACGCCGTGGGCGACGATGGCGGAGAACGCCACCTGAGGCAGGAAGGAGTCGTCGGCGAACAGCCGGCGGAGCCCGATCACGGCGGCCACGGTGATCGCTGCCAGCGACAGCTCGGCCAACCCGAGCAACCGCTTCCTCGTCGCCTCCGGAGCGCTCATCGATAAGCCGCCAGGCTGCGGCGGCGGCCCAGGGCCATGGACCAGACCGCCGGGAACGGGTGGTCGTCGTCAACGAGGAACAGGCCGCCGGCCCCGGGCCCGCCGGGCGTGTCACGGAACGAAAGCGCCGTGCAATGGGCGAACGAGCGACGGAGGCGGCTGACGGTCTCGAGATCCTCACCGCGCCCCCCGAGCAGGACGGTGATGGCGCCGCCGCCGGCGCCGGCCCGCCGCAGGGCGGAGGCAGCCCCGGCCAGGTGGCCCGACCGGTCGAGCGCCACGGTGGCCAACCGCTCGAGGATGCCCTCGACGTGACCGGCCCCGGCGCCCATGCCGCTGTCGTCGCCCCCGGTCGTGACCAGGCGCAGGAGGAAGCGGCGCCGGCTGCAGGCGACCACGATGCTGGCGGCGGCCGACACGGCCCGTTCGAACGTCTCGGGGGTGTGGGCGTCGGCGCGGGTGTCGAGCAGCACGGTGGCCCGGCCCTGCCAGGGCATCTCGTCCTGGCGGACCATCAACTCGTCGCGGCGGGCGGTGGACTTCCAGTGCACGTGCCGGAGGTCGTCGCCGAGCACGTAGGCCCGAAGGGCGTAGAAGTCCTCGCCGGCGGCGGTCAGGGTGTTGGGATGGTCCGCGCCGCCGTGGGGGTCGTCCCCGGTCGTGTGGGGGAGGGAGGGGATCTCCTCGATGGCCGGCCACACCGTCAGCTCGGCGACCGGCGCCCCGCGGGTCGAGGCCGACGCCAGCCCGAAGGGGTCGGCGACCTCGACGGCGAGCGGGCCCACCCGGAGGATGCCGCGGCGGTCGGTGGGCAGCCGGTAGGTGGCCCTCACCGTCTCGCCGGCGCCGAGCGGCGCGACCACCACGCTGGCGCTTCGGCCATCGCCCACCGGGTCGCGCAGGGTGAGCAGCGGGGTTCGGCGGGCGGACCGGTTGGCGACCCGCAGCTCGACCCGACTGGGTCCGCCCACGTGGA
Source organism: Acidimicrobiales bacterium (assembly GCA_025463335.1). Lineage (GTDB taxonomy): Bacteria > Actinomycetota > Acidimicrobiia > Acidimicrobiales > CADCSY01 > RYN-34. The sequence goes on along the minus strand of JAOBWJ010000017.1, from coordinate 12,208 downwards.
GGCGCGGCGGGTGCAGCTCGCGGGCGATGTCGAGGCGGAGGCGTGTGCGGCCCACCGACACGGCGGCGGCGATCACCAGGGCGGCGCCACCGGCGCCGAGCAGATAGAGCTCGAAGATGCCGAACAGGCGGCCGGCGGCGACCAGGGCCATCGACGCGATGGCGACCAGCCAGCCCTGGGTCGTCAGCATCGGGAGCGGCTCAGCGTCCTCGCGGCACCGGGACGTGGCGCAGTACGTCGTCGACCACCTCGGTGGTCTCGATGCCCTGCATCGCCGCCTCGGGCGTGGGGATCAGGCGGTGGGCGAGCACGGCCTGGGCCAGCGCTTTGATGTCGTCGGGCACGACGTATTCGCGGCCGCTGGCAGCGGCTCGGGCCCGGGCCGCCTTCTGGAGCGCAAGCGTGGCGCGGGGCGACATGCCGAGGGCCAGGGCGGGGTGGCGCCGGGTGGTCTCGGCCATGTCGACGAGGTACCCCTTGAGCGCCGGCGCCACGTGGATGTTGCGGGCCCAGGCGGCCATGTTCGCGATGTCCTTCACGGACGCCACCGGGGTGAGGTCCTCGATCGGGGTCGTCCCGCCGTGGGCCTCGAGGATCTCGAGCTCGGCCTCCCGCGCGGGGTAGCCGACGGAGAGCCGCATGAGAAAGCGGTCGAGCTGGCTCTCGGGCAGTGGATAGGTGCCCTCATGCTCGACGGGGTTCTGGGTGGCCATCACCATGAATGGCGGCTCGAGCAGGTGGGTGTGACCGTCGACGGTGACCTGGCGCTCCTCCATGGCCTCGAGGAGGGCGGACTGGGTCTTCGGCGAGGCCCGGTTGATCTCGTCGCCGAGGACCAGGTTGGAGAAGACCACGCCGGGCCGGAACTCGAACTCGTTCGTTCCCCGGTTCCAGATGGTGACGCCGACGACGTCGGACGGCAGGAGGTCGGGCGTGAACTGGATGCGGGTCCAGCGACAGTCGAGCGACGCGGCCACGGCCTTGGCCAGGCTGGTCTTGCCCACGCCGGGCACGTCCTCGATCAGCAGATGCCCCTCGGCCACCAGGCACAGCAGCGTGAGCTCGATGACATCGGGCTTGCCCTGCACCACCTGTGCGACGTTGTCGGCGATGGTGCCGAACAACTCCGCGAACGACTCCGGCGTGTCTTCGACGCGTCGTGTGACCACCTCGGGAGCCTAGGCGTACGGTCCACCTGTGCGACATGCAGTGGCGCTGGACATCGGTGGGACCAAGCTGGCTGCCGCTGTCGTCGACGAGTCCGGGGTGATCGTGCGCCGGGCCCGCCGCCCCACGCCTGTCACCACCGATGCCGACGTGTTGTGGTCGGCGGTGGCCGGCCTGCTCGACGAGGTGCGGTCGGGCGACGAAGTGGTAGGTGGTGTGGGCTGCGGGGGTCCCATGGCCGCCGACGGCGCCACCGTCTCACCCCTTCACCTTCCAGCCTGGCGGGACTTTCCCCTCCGGGACCGAGTGGCCGGCCACCTCGGTGTTCCGGTCGCCGTCGACAACGACGCCAAGGCCATCGCCCGGGCCGAGGGCTGGCGGGGCGCGGCGAGGGGCGAACGCGACTTCCTCGGCATGGTGGTGTCGACCGGGGTCGGCGGCGGAATCGTCCTCGGTGGCCGGCTGCTACTCGGCAACGCCGGTCACGTCGGCCACGTGGTGGTACGCCCGGGTGGCCGCACCTGCCGGTGCGGTGGAAGGGGCTGCCTCGAGGCCGAGATCTCGGGTACGGCGATCGCCGAGGCGACCGGCCGGCCGGCGGCCGCCGCAGGGGCCGAGGTGGTCGAGGCGGCGGGCACGCTGCTGGGGCGGGCCGTGGCGTCGGTCGCCAACCTCCTCGACCTGCGCCTCGCCGTCGTGGGCGGCTCGGTGGCCCTGGGCTGGGGCGAGCCGTTCATCGCTGCCGCCCAGGCCGAGCTCGACGTCCGGGCCCGACTCCCGTTCAGCGCCGGGGCTCGTGTGGTCGCGGCCGCATTGGGCGACGACGCCCCGCTGGTCGGGGCGGCCGCCATCGGTTGGGCGGAAGTGCCACCTCGCTGGGGGTGACTGCCGGATACCCTCGGCGACGTGCAGCAAGGCTGGGCGCGCGCCGCCTGGGCCGTGGCGCGACGCCCTTCCCTGTGGGGTGCCGGCGTACGACAAGCCCTGGTGCTGGCGCGGCCCGGGTGGTGGCGCCGCCGGCCGTTCCTGCCGCTTCCTGACGCCGCCTACCTCCGCTTCCGGATGCAGACGGCGTACGGCGACGAGGGTGGACAACCGCCGGTCGCAAGCGACCTGGTCGCCTATCTGCACTGGTGCCGCCACTATCCGAGAGCGAAACAGGGACGTGTTCACCTCAGACCGGGAGGCCGGTAGGTCCCATGAGCGGAGCCTTGGTCCTGAATGCCACCTACGAGCCGTTGTGCGTCGTCTCGGCGAGACGGGCCGTCGTGTTGGTGCTCGGGGACAAGGCTGAGGTCGTCCACGACTCGGGGAACCGCATGCACTCCGCCCGCCTGACGGTGACGGTCCCGTCCGTGGTTCGATTGACGACCTACGTGCGGGTACCGATGCGTCGGCGGGCGCCGCTCAACCGCCGAGCCGTGTTCGCTCGCGACGGGGGCCGGTGCCAGTACTGCGCGGCGCCGGCCGAGAGCATCGACCACGTCGTGCCCCGCAGTCGGGGTGGGGAGCACGCGTGGGAGAACGTGGTTGCCGCCTGCCGGGCATGCAACACCCGCAAGCGCGACCATCTCCTCTCGGAGACGCGGATGGCTCTCCGGCACCACCCGGCAGCCCCGCGGGAGCTCACGTGGGTCACGGTGGCGGCCGGTACGGTTCCGAGCGCGTGGAAGCCCTACCTGCAGACCGCCTTGTCGGCTTGACCTGGTCCGTAGAGCGGCGCGTGGGCTCGGCCACCGAGCTGCACGAGCGCCCGCTCGATCCCGGCGCTGGCCGGCGACTCGAGGTGCTGGAGGTCCAGCGCCCGGCGCTGGTGCTCGGGAGCACGCAGGCGGCGTCGTCGGCCGACCCGGTGGCGGCGACGGCCACCGGTGTCGAAGTGGTGCGCCGACGAAGCGGGGGCGGGGCCGTGCTGCTGCTCCCCGGGCGCTCGACGTGGGTCGACGTCACCATCGCCCGGGACGACGCCCTCTGGGAGGACGACGTCGCCGTGGCCTTCCACTGGCTCGGCCGGGCCTGGGCCACCGCTGTTCGACGGTTGGGCGTCGACGCCGACGTCCACACCGGCCGACCGGCCGAGAACGCGTGGTCGCGGCAGATCTGCTTCGCCGGTCTCGGCGCCGGTGAGGTGATCGTCGGTCACCGCAAGCTGGTCGGCATCTCCCAGCGGCGCACGCGGGAAGGCGCTCGCTTCCAATGCATCGTGCACCGGGCGTGGGATCCGGTGCCGCTGCTCGGGCTCCTCGCCATCGACGACCTCGAGCGGGCGTACGGCCTGGCCCAGTTGGCTGACGTGGCCACCGGGCTCGACCTGCCGAGCGAACAGATCGTCAGCGCACTCGTGGCGGCGCTGCCCGAGTAGCCACTCGTGGCCGCGCTGCCCGAGTGGGACGGTACGCGTCCAGCAGGACGGCGGCGGCCACCCCGAGGCCGAGACCGGCCACCGCCACCACGCACACGCGGGCCACGGCCGCGGGCGTGGCCGAGGCCAGCTGCGAGCGGCCGAGGTCGCTCCACTCGAGCATGCCGCCGACGACGGCGAGCACGATCGCGGCAAACCCGGCCGCGATTCGCCCGTCAGGCCGATGGCCCCACAAGCGCACGATGGCAGCCACGCCCAGGCCCCAACCCACGAGATCGACCGTGCCGACGTCGGCCAACTGGCGGAACCGGTCGCCCGGGGTGCCGACGACCACCAATGAAAGGCCGGCGACTCGGACGACGTCGGCCGCCACCACTCCGAGCACGGCGACCAGCAGCACCCGGCGGACGCCGAACCGGCGGGCGGCCAACACCACGGCGGCCGCGGCCACGGCAGCGGCCAGCACCCAGGGCCACACCGTCGGGCCGGGCACGTAGACGATGTCGCCGGCGATGGTGGCGGTGCCGTCGCCGTCGCGGACCGGGATCTGCCACTGAGCGACGCGGTGCCGCTGATGTGGGTCATCGCGCACGGCCGGCGGCGCGGTGTTCATCCAGTGCAGACGGTGGTCGTGCCAACGCGCCGTCGGCCCGTTCCCGATCCGCACCCACCGGGGTTGAGCGTCGGCGGTGGCGCCAGGTGGCGGCTGCTGGCCGCCGCCCCGCGTGGCGTTCAGGTAGGTGGCGGGGGAGTTGCGGTTCTCGAACACGCCCTGCTGGCTGACGCGCAGGTAGGGCTCGCCCTCGTAACCGAGCACGGTCAGCTCTCGGCTCGACCGGTTGGTCAGCTCGACCCTGCCGCCGGCCTCCACCACGCGGACGTCGAGACCGGCTCGGTCGTTGATGCGGGCCTGGTAGTCGGTGGCCGCCACCATGCCGGCGTGGGCCGACGCCGGGCCGGCGCTCGCCACGACGACCAGCCCCACGATCACCACGACCAGCGTGGCGGCGCCGAGCGCTCGGCGGAGGATCACGCTTCTTCGGCCCGGGCCGCCGCCTCGGCCAGCTCGCCCCGGGCCCGGGCCACCCGTGACCGGATCGTCCCCACCGCCACTCCGGCGATCTCGGCCGTCTCGGCATAGGACAGGCCGAGGAGCTGGGTGAGCACGAACGCCTCCCGGCGGTCTGGGTCGAGCGGGGCCAGCAAGGACTCGACAGCGATGGCGCCGGCCGGGTCGGGCGCGCTCGCCGTCCGCCGCGGCACGAGCCGGCGCCGGCGCTGCTCGCGCCGGATCGCATCGGCGGCGGCCCGTCGGGCGATGCCCAGCAGCCACGTGCGGGCACTGGCCTCGGCCCGGAACCCAGGGAGGGCCGGCAGGGCTCGGAGGTAGACGTCCTGGGTCACGTCGTCAGCGGCGGCCGGGCCCACCAGGTGCCGGCACAGCCGCCACACCTCCGGCTGGGTACGCCGCACGAAGGCGGCGAGGGCGAATCGATCGCCTTCTCCGGCGCTGACGGCCAGCTTGGTGAGCTCGTCCACCTGCGGATTTCTTTCCTTCTCCGGGAACTTCCTCGTGGTGTCGGGCGACCACCACGGTATGGATTGTGCGTTGTGCCGTGACGTCGTCTCAGCCCAACTCGACGGTGAGGCCACGCCCCTCGAATGGGCCGGGGCCGAACACCACCTTGCCACCTGTGCCCCGTGCCGTTCCTACCGGGCTGAGGTCACTTCGCTCCACCGCATCGTGCGGGTGGCCCCGGCCGAGCCGGTGCCCGACCTGACGGCTTCGATCCTCGCCGCCCACCCGCTGGCCGGTACCCGCCCGAAGGCCGACGTCGGCCTGTGGCGCCTGGGTCTGCTCCTCGTGGCCCTGGCCCAGGTGGTGGCCGCCGTGGCGCATGTGAGCGGCGATCACATCGTCCGCGACCAGGCGTCGTGGGAGGCGGCCCTCGCCGCCGGCTTCGCGTGGGCGGCCTGGCGGCCGGCCCGGGCGGCTGGTCTCCTCCCGGTCACCGCCGTGCTCAGCGTGCTGCTCCTCGTCAACGGCGGCCTGACCCTTGCCGGCGCTGGCGCCCATCACCTCCTGGCGCCCCTCGGACTTTGCCTGCTGGTGCTGGCCACCCGGCGGTCGGACCGCCCGAGCCGACTCGTGGCCGCGTGAGAAGACTTGTCGGGGGGCTTGCCGTCGCCCTCGTCGCCATGGTGGCGCTGGCCGCCCCGGCGTCGGCTCACGCCCAGCTCGTGTCCACGTCGCCGGCCGCTGGCGCCGTGCTCGACTCCGCGCCCAGCACGGCGACCGTGCGGTTCAACGAGGGCGTACAGGTGAAGCCCGATGGCCTGCAGCTGCACGACGCCGCCGGTCGGCGAGTCGACGGCGCCAAGGTGTCGAGCCTCGACGGGGGACGCACCCTTCGGCTCCCGCTCCCGGCGCTTGGCAAGGGTGGCTACGTCCTGACGTGGCGGGTGGTGTCGGACGACGGCCACCCGGTCAGCGGTGGGGTCACCTGGCGCATCGGCGCGTCGTCGGCTGCAGTCGACCAGGGCGTGCTCCAGCAACTGCTGAATGCCGAGGGCGGCAACACCCTCGTGCATGGCGTGGCCGCCGTTGCCCGCACGTTGCTGTTCCTCTCGCTCCTGTTGCTCGTCGGCGGGCTCGTGTTCGTGATGGCGGCTTGGCCCGAAGGTGCGGCCGACGACCGGATGCGCCCGACCCTGCGTGCCTCGGCCGCGGTCGCTGCGCTGGCCACCATCGTGGGCATGGGGCTCCAGGGCGCGGACGTCGCCGGCCTCGGGCTCTCTCATGCCTTCAGCATCGGCACCGCCCTCGACACGCTCGACTCGTCCTATGGCCAGGCCGCGGTGGCCCGCCTGGCGCTGCTTGCCGTCCTGGCCGCCGTGGCCGCCGTGGCCACGCCGGTCACCGTGCGCACGACGCGCTGGCGGGCGGGAGCCCTCGCCGCCTCGGCTGCGACCCTTTTGACCCTGTCGCTGGCGGGCCACGCCCGCACCGGGCGATGGGCCGGGCTGGCCGTGCCCCTCGACCTGGTCCACCTGGGTGCTGCGGCCACGTGGCTGGGCGGGTTGCTGGTGCTCACACTCCTGGTGCTGCCACGGGACGATGCGGGGAGCACCACGCCGATCGTGCGGCGGTTCTCGTCGATGGCGGCGGTGGCCGTGTTCACCGTCGTGGTCACCGGCACGATCCAGGCGTTCCGCCAGCTCGGCGGGCTCGACGCACTGCGCACCACCAGCTACGGGCGGCTGCTCGTCATCAAGGTGGTGATCGTCGCAGTGGTGGTCGTGCTCGGTGCCCTCAGCCGCTCGCTGGTACGAAGCCACGTGACCGACCGGGTGCTGGTCGGCACGGGCGGGGAGCCGATCGAGCCCATCGAGCCCATCGACGAGGACGATGACGACGAGTTCCTCCCCACCGATCCGGCCGAGGCCCGTCGGTCGCTGCGCCGCTCGGTCGGCGCCGAGGCGGTGCTCGCGGTGGTGGTGCTGGCGGTGACGTCCCTCCTGGTGTCGTCCGACCCGGCCCGCACGTTGGAGAGCAAGGCGTTCACGGGCGCCAAGGTCGTGCAGGGCACGGTGCTGGAAGCGGTCGCCGCCCCGGCCCGCACCGGACCCGTCGACTTCCACGTCTACTTGACCGACCCGTCCCTTGGCTTGACCACCCCAGTCACCGCCACCGCGTCGCTGTCCCTCCCCGATCGGGGCATCCCGGCGGTGCAGGTCCCGTTGCAGGCAGCGGGTCGCCTCCACTGGTCGGCGTACAACCTCGACGTCCCCATCAGCGGGCGATGGCGCCTCGATGTGGTCGTGACCATCGGCGACTTCGATCAGCGCCGCGCCGTCTTCACCATCCCGATCGCCTGACTTTCACCCATTCACCCATTCATCCCAGTCACACAGGAGCAAGTCATGCGATCTCTCAAGGTGCTGGCGGTGGCGGCCGCCCTGGTCGTGGCCACCGCCGCCCCGGCCGCCGCCCACGTGTCCGTGCAGCCGTCCGACGCCGCCCAGGGCGGCTACGCCAAGCTCGCCTTCCGGGTCCCGAACGAGCAGGACAACGCGGCCACGGTCAAGCTCGAGGTGCAGCTCCCGACCGACCAGAAGTTCCAGAGCGTGAGTGTCAAGCCGCTGCCGGGCTGGACGGCGGCAGTCACCGACACCACCGTTGCCTGGAGCGGCGGTCGCATCGAGCCCGGCCAGTTCCAGGAGTTCGAGATCTCGGTCGGCCCCCTGCCCAAGGTCGACGAGCTGACGTTCAAGGCCATCCAGACCTACGACAACGGCGACGTCGTTCGCTGGATCGAACCCACGCCCGCCGATGGCAGCGAGCCCGAACACCCGGCGCCCGTCCTGCACCTCACCGCTGCGACCGGATCTGACCACCACGACGCCACGGCGGCCACGGTGGCACCGACCACCACGGCGGCCCCGGAGACGGTTGCGGACACGTCCGCGGCGGCGGCGACCAAGGCCGGCAGCGACAGCGGCGACGGCAAGGTCATCGGCGCCTACGCCCTCGGGGCCGTGGCGCTCGCCGTGGCCGCGTCCGCCTTGGTCCTGGCCCGACGCAAGTCCGCCGGGGCCTGACCCTCAGCTCCCGGTCGTGGCCGTCGATCGGGCGGTTGTGAATCAACTCCTCGACAACGCGCGGATGTCGCTGAAGATGGCGTTGCTGACCGGATTCGGGCTGCTGATCTCCGTCGCCGTGGGTGCGCAGGCGTTCGGGCTCCTCTCCTCGATCGAGGAGAGCTCGAAGCAGCTCAGCGCCCTGGACGCCGCCACGTCCCGCCTCAACTACCTCGACCATCGCATGAGCGAGCTCAAGGCCGACGGCTTCGGCGTGTTCGTCGTCGAGGACCCGGCCGCGCTGGCCGAGGAGACGAAGCAGGACGTCCAGACCCTCGCCGAGGGCTGGGCCGTCCTGGGGCGGGATCACCTCCCGAGCGACGTGCTGACGGCGCTCGACGAGCTGGCCGCCGGGCAGGCTCGCTACGGCGAGTTCGTCCGGGATTTCGTGGCCGGCGCCGCCAAGGATCCCGCTGCCTGGCGGGCCAGGGCGACCGAGATCACCACCAAGAACCGCGACCTCGACTCGCTCGTCGAGCGTGCCCATGACCTCGTCGTCGAGCGGTGGGCCGCGGCGCACCGACACCAAGAGCAGATGGTCGGCGCCGCCCGAACCACGCTGGCGCTCACGCTGGTCGCCGGAGTCGTGCTCGGCGCCATCCTGTGCTTGATGCTGGTCCGCCGCATCGTTCGGCCCCTCCGACGGGTGGTCGAGGTCCTGGGTCGCATCGCCGAGGGCGACCTACGCGAGCGCATGGACCTCACCCGCAAGGACGAGCTCGGCGTGCTGGCCAGCAGCGTCGACGGCATGTCCGCACGAATTGCCGGCATGATCGGCTCGATCACCGGGTCGTCGGTCGACCTGGACGGTTCGGCCGAGCGCCTCACCCGCGTGGCCCGCCAGCTCGGGGATGCGGCGACGGCCGCGTCCGAGCAGTCGTCGGCCGCGTCCGCCTCGGCCGGCGAGGTCTCGGCCAGCGTGCACCTGGTGGCCGCCGCCACCGAGGAGATGGGCGCCTCGATCCGCGAGATCTCGACGGCGGCCTCCGAGGCCTCCCGCGTCGCTGGGGGCGCCGTCCTCGTCGCCGGCTCGACCACGGCGACCGTGGCCAAGCTCGGGGAGTCCTCGGTCCAGATCGGCGAGGTCGTGAAGGTCATCACCTCGATCGCCGAGCAGACGAACCTGCTGGCCTTGAACGCGACGATCGAGGCGGCGCGCGCGGGGGAGGCCGGCAAGGGCTTCGCTGTGGTCGCCAACGAGGTCAAGGAGCTGGCCGCGCTGACGGCAACCGCCACCCGTGACATCGCCGACCGGGTCTCCGCCATCCAGGTCGACGCGGGCGCCGCCGGCGAGGCCATCGCCGAGGTCACCGCCGTCATCGGCCGGATCGACGAGATCCAGGCCACCATCGCCGCTGCCGTCGAGGAACAGACGGCCACCATCGACGAGATCAGCCGCTCCGTGGGGGAGGCGGCGACCGGAGCAACCGCGATCGCCGCCAACGTGACCATCGTGGCGGACGGCACCTCGGCGGCCGCGTCCGAGGCGCTGGGTACGGCGCGGTCACTGGCGGCCAACGCCGCCGACCTGCGGGCCCTCGTGTCGGTGTTCACCGTCGACGTCCCGGCTCTCGCCCCGGTGCCGACACCGGCATCCCAGCCGATGATCGTGCGGGAGCTCGTCACCCCCGTCTGAGCACCACGACTCGGGCACTACGGGAGGGCGTCGCCGAGAGGCGGCGCCCTCGTCGCGCGGCCGGTGGCGGTGGCGCGAAGTGGCGCGATAGGGCGTTGACGGGTGGGCTGTGGGGGCTTATGGTGGAGCGAGGTGGTGCGCCGGGGAGTGATCTGGCGGATCCCGTGGTGGCAAGTGGAGTGACGAGCAGTTCGAAGCGAGACGAGCACGGATGTTCCTGGGGACCTACGAGCACTCCTTGGACCCCAAGGGTCGGGTCATCCTCCCGGCCAAGTTCCGTGAGCAGTTGGAGGCCGGTGCCTTCCTCGCGAAGTCACTCGACGGCTGCCTCGCCCTGTACGACGCGGAGGAGTTCCAGAAGGTGGCCCTGAACATGCAGGAGCAGGCGAGGAGGGGAGCGGTCGAACGCAACGCCGTGCGCTCCTTCGCCGCCGGCGCCACCGAGGCCACCCCCGACCGCCAGGGCCGCATCTCCATCCCGGCCCACCTGCGCTCGTTCGCCGGGCTCGAGCGGGAGGTCGTCGTCACCGGCGCCCTGTCCCGCATCGAGATCTGGGACGCCGCCCGCTGGCGCGACCTCGATGCCGAGGCCGAGCGGTCGCTGACCGCCGCCCGCCCCGGCCTGGACGACATCGGCATTTGAGAAAGCACCGCATCTAGGACAGACCCGCCCCGCCCTCTCGCAACCCTCCGAACGGCAGACGGACAGCCCCTACTCCGCCCGCTTCCGTCGAGTCCGACCGGGGAGACATCCCGGCGGACGCCGCCGTTCGGGGGGTTGCCAGGGGGCGGGGCACGAGCACAAAACAGACCGACGAGAGCGACACGTGACGACGCAGCCACCCTTTGAGCACCGGCCGGTGATGGTCGACGAGATCGTCGACTTGTTTGCACCCGTGCCGGCAGGGACCGTCGTCGACGCCACCCTCGGCGGCGCCGGACACAGCCGAGCACTGCTCGACGCCCACCCCCACCTTCGGGTCGCCGGCCTCGACCAGGACCCCGACGCCGTCGCCGTCGCCGTCGAACGCTTGGCGCCGTACGGCGACCGGGCCAGCGTCACCCACGTCCGCTTCGACCGGCTGGCCCAGGCCGCCCACGACCTCGGGCTCGACGCCGCCAGCGGCGTGCTGTTCGACCTCGGCGTGTCGTCGCCGCAGCTCGACCGCGGTGAGCGGGGCTTCAGCCACCGCTTCGACGCCCCGCTCGACATGCGCATGGACACCACCACCGGTCGCACGGCGGCCGATGTGGTGAACAGCTACGACGAGGCGGAGCTGACACGCGTCCTGCGCGAGCTGGGCGACGAGCGCTACGCCCGCCGCATCGCCCGGGCCATCGTCGCCCACCGGCCGGTCAGCACGACCGCGCAGCTGGCGGAGATCGTGCGCGACGCCATTCCCGCCCCGGCCCGCCGCACGGGCGGCCACCCGGCCAAGCGCTCGTTCCAGGCCATCCGCATCGAGGTCAACGCCGAGCTCGACGTGCTCCCCGGTGCGCTCGACCAGGCCATCGACCTGCTGGCCCCGGGCGGGCGCTGTGTCGTGCTCGCCTACCACTCGGGCGAGGACCGGATCGTGAAGGAGCGGTTCCGCACCGCATCGACCGGAGGGTGCACATGCCCGCCCGGCCTGCCGTGCGTGTGCGGCGCCACCCCAACCGTGCGCCTGCTCAAGCGGGGGGCCTGGAAGCCGTCGGCGGCGGAGATCGTCGCCAACCCGCGGGCCGAAAGCGCTCGCCTGCGGGCCGTCGAGAAGCTGGGCCGCGGCCCTGAGGCAGAGATCGGAGATGCCGCCTGATGGCCGCACCCGCCCCCGCACGAGTCCGAGCCGCGGCCGCGCCCGTCCGCCGGCCCCGCCCCGAGGCCCAGCCGCGTCCGGCCGCCCGGCCCCGACTCCGGCTGGTCGACGACGCCCGACTCAAGGCCGCCCATCGCCGCCGGCGGGCCCGCCTCGTCATGGTGGCCGCCGGCTTCGTGGCCGTCGGCTGCCTGTTCGCCCTGGCTGCCTTCAACGCCATGCTCGTGAGCGGCCAGGGCCGCCTCGACACGCTCGAGCAGAAGGTGGCCGAGGCTCAGTCGCAGTACTCGTCCAACCGGTTGCAGGTCGCGCAACTCGCGGCGCCCGAGCGTGTCGTCGGGGAGGCCAAGAAGCGACTCGGCATGGAACCACCACATGGCCTCACCTACCTGACACCATCGGAAGCAATGGCGAAGGAGGCAGGGACAACGGCGGCAAAGGATCGCCAGGCCACGACCGAGCACGACGGCAACACGTCGTGGGCGGCGGCCAAGCCCTACCTCGACGGCCGCCGCTGACGTGACGACCACCTCGCGGCCGCCGACCCGGCGCCCCCCGCCGCGTCCCCGCACGCCGGTCCCCGAGCGCCCCGCGCCCCGGGCC
>JAOBWJ010000008.1 GCA_025463335.1 Acidimicrobiales bacterium | reverse complement strand
ACGTCAGGTGGACCGCCACCGCCGCCGACCTCGTCTTCGGCTCGCACTCGCAGCTCCGTGCCTACGCGGAGGTCTACGGAAGCGACGACTCGAAGGAGAAGTTCGTGCGTGACTTCGTGGCTGCGTGTGACAAGGTCATGAACCTCGATCGCTTCGACCTCGCCTGATCAACGGGGGTTCTCTGGTGCCGTGCCCTCGTTGGCGGACATGGTGGAGGACCTTCGAGTGCCGGTGGACGGTGACGCCCTGGCCGAGCTCTATGGGATCCGCGACCGGCTCGATGCTGTTCTCGTCGACGCGACGGTGGCGTTCGATGCGGTCGAGCTGTGGGAGCTCGATGGCGCCACGTCGTTGACGGCGTGGCTGCGTGATCGGGCCGGCATGACGTCGGGCCGGGCCGGTCATGTCGTCGGGGTCGCCCGTCGGATCCGTTGCCTGCCGGTCACGTTGCAGGCGTGGCGTGACGGTGGGTTGTCCTCCGGTCAGGTCGACGCCGTGATGGCGAATGTGAAGCCGGCGCATGTCGGGTTGTTCGCCGAGCACGAGGCCGACGTCGTTGTTGACCTCGCGTCGTTGACCACGGCCGAGACGATGCTTGCCATGCAGCGCTGGCGTGAGCGGGCCGAGGCGCTGCTGGATGGCAAGGAACCGGTCGAGCGGAAGCGTTCGCTGCACCACTCCGACGGCCTCGACGGGCGCGGCGTGTTGAACGGCCATTTCGACCCGGACAGCAACGAGGTCAACAAGACCGCGTTGCGCCTGGCGGAGTCACCCGACGTCGAGGGCGAACCGGCCCGGACGCCGGCCGATCGGCGGGCCGACTCGTTCGTGGATGTGTGCCGGCATTTCCTGGATCACCAGCACGCCAAGCCGGGCGGCCGGCATCGGCCGCATCTCAACATGATCGTCGAGGTCGACGACGACGGCGGTCTGTCCGGCCGCTATGTCAACGGTGCCGTCATGGCCCGTGAGCTCGTCGACGCCTACCTGTGCGAAGGGGCGTTGCATCGGGTGCTGCGCAAGGGTCGCTCGGTCATCTTGGACATGGGGGTCACCACCCGAGTGGTGACCGCCGCGTTGTTCGTGGCGCTGGTGGCCCGCGACGAGCACTGCCGGTTCCCGGGCTGTGACCGCAAGGCGTCGTGGTGCGAAGGCCACCACGTCGTATGGTTCACCCACAACGGCCCGACCCGGCTCGACAACCTCGTCCTGCTCTGCTCGAGACACCATCACCTGCTCCACAAACCCGGCTGGCACGCCAAGCTCCTGCCCGACGCCACCTTCGAGGTCACTTACCCCGACGGACAGGTCAGAACGAGCCATCCACCGGGACACGCCGAAGCGTTCTAGTAGCTACGACATCGTGGCGTTCTGCGCCAACCGTTGACGCGCCTCCGACCCGTTCGTAGCGTCTGGCTTGTTCCACCGGGCCGAGCGAGGGGGTCGCCCGTGGACGTGCCGATGCCAGGCGGGCCTGTTGCCCCTGGCCGCGGCGCGCCCCTCGTCGGCCGGCGGGCTGCCACACCGATGTGCCGTTCTTGTTCGGGGGGCGCGCGCTGCGCCGATGCAGAGGGAGCACAGATGCGCAGGAGATGGACACGGGGTGCGGCGCTGCTGGCGCTGGCCGCACTCGTTGCGGCGGGCTGCGGCTCGTCCAGCCGGAAGAGCGACACCAATGCCGTCGGTTCGTCGACCACGGCCGCGTCGGCGGCAGCAACGAGCTTCGGCGACCTGGAGTCGCCGTGTGGCAAGGGAAGTGCCAAGGGCGCCACCGACAAGGGCGTGACCGACACCGAGCTGACCATCGGCTACGGCGACGACGCCGGGTTCCAGTCGTCGCCCGGCCTGAACCACGAGATGTCCGACGCCATGAAGGCGGTGATCTCCTGGTGCAACGACCAGGGCGGCATCAACGGCCGACCGGTGAAGGGCAACTACTACGACGCCAAGGTCACCGAGGTCAACAACGTCATCACCCAGGCCTGCAACGACAACGTCTTCATGCTCGTCGGTGAAGGCTTCGCCCTCGACGCCGCCCAGGAGCAGATCCGGCTCGGCTGCAAGCTCCCGGCCATGCCGACCTACGCGGTCAGCCCGGAGTTCGCCAACGGGCCGCTGATGTACTCGGCGGTTCCGAACCCGGTCGACTACCAGCCGGTGACCGAGGCCGCCTACTACGCGTCCAAGTTCCCGGACAAGGCCAAGAAGATGGGCACGATGTTCGCCAACTTCGCGGCCACCATCGACACCAAGGACAAGCAGAACTCCACCTGGCCCAAGGTCGGCGTGACGCATCTGTCGTGCCAGCTCGAATACAACATCCAGGGCGAGGCCGACTGGAAGCCCTTCGTCCAGAAGCTGAAGCAGTGCGGCGCCGAAGCCGTGTCGTTCGTCGGCTCCCCGTTCCCGAACTTCGAGAACATGCTCGAGGCAGCTGACCAGCTCGACTACCACCCCGACTGGCTCCTGCAGGCCAACTTCTACGACCAGCAGCTGGCCAAGTGGAACACCAACGGCCTGGCCGACCACATCTTCGTGCGGGTCCAGGACATCCCCTTCGAATACGCCAGCAGCAACCCGGCGACGAAGACCTACATGGACATCGTGGCCAAGTCCGGCGGAGACATCAGCGACCTCGGCATCCACGCCACCTCGGCGTTCCTGCTGTGGGCCACCGGTGTGAAGTCGTGCGGTTCCACGGTGACCCGGGACTGCGTCCTGAAGTACGCCGCCGACCAGCACGCGTGGAACGGTGGTGGGCTCTCGGGCGAGGCCGACGTGGGCAAGAACCTGCCGTCGGACTGCGAGGTCGTCGTGTCGCTCAAGGGCACGACCTGGATGCAGGTCTACCCGGACAAGGGCGGCGAGCTCGGGTGTGACCCGAAGAACGTCCAGAAGGCCTCGGGCAACGTGGTCGACAAGGTCCAGCTGGGCCCCGACCGCATCGTGCACAAGTTCGAGGCCCCGTAGCCGTACCCGTAGGCGGAGTGGTGTCCCCGGTGGCTACGGCCACCGGGGCCGCTCACTCGGGCGCGGGGAACGGCTGGCCGACCAGCTCCTCCGAGAGCGCCCACAGCCGGGCGGCCGACTCGGCGTCGCGCGTCCAGGGTGCATCGTCGTCGCTGATCTCGACGTCGGCCAGGTACGCGCCCCCGTGCCCGTCGAGCTCGGGGGCCACCGCCGCCCACATCGATGTGGCGGCGCCGGCCTCGACCGACTTGTACGCCGGACGGGTCCCGGTGGGCGAGCGCTTGAACCGCTCGCCCAGCTCGTGGCGGTCCTCGCTGGTCATGTAGCGGCCGAGGTCGGTCACGATCATCCCGGGGTGCACGGCGTAGGCGTGCACCCCGTGGTCGCCGAAGCGTCGCTCGAGCTCGCGGGTGAAGAGGATGTTGGCTGTCTTCGACTGCCCGTAGGACTCGAACTTGTCGTACGGGCGGGCCCGGTAGTTGGGGTCGTCCCACAGGATGTCGGACGAGCGGTGGCCGCCGGAGGAGAGGTTCACGACCCGGGCGGGCGCGCCGGCGAGGAGGGCGGGGGCGAGCAGCGCCGTCAGCAGGAAGTGGCCCAGGTGGTTGGTGCCGAACTGGAGCTCGAACCCCTCGGCCGTGCGCTCGAGCGGCGTGAACATCACGCCCGCGTTGTTGACGAGCAGGTCGAGCCGGTCGTGGGTGGCGAGGAAGCGCTCGGCGAAGGCGCGGATGCTGGCCAACGAGGCCAGGTCGAGCAGGTCGTAGGTGACATCGGCGCCGGCGACCCGCTCCCGGATGGTGGCCAGAGAGGCCTCACCCTTCTCCTCGGACCGCACGGCAAGGACCACGTGGGCACCGGCGGCGGCGAGGGCCCGGGCCGTCTCGAGACCGAGACCGGTGGAGGCGCCGGTGACGAGGGCGGTTCGCTCGTCGAGCCGGACGCCGTCGAGGACCTGGTCGGTGGTGGTGTCGAACGCCATGTCGTGGAACCTACGCGCTGCTCAACCCACGGGGCGGCGGCGGTGACGGCCCTCCCAGCACGGTCGGTGCCAGTGGCGGCGGAGGTCGGCGGCTTCGACCGGCACGACCACGACGTGACCCGTGCCGGGCGCGATGTCGTGGTTGCACCCTGGGCACCGGTAGCGCTTCGTCGCCTGGTACGGCTGGATGAAGCGGACCTCGAACTCGCCGAGCTCTTCGGGCCTAGAGGGCACCGACGGCCCACAGCACGAGCAGTGCGGTGAGGAGGAAGGCGGCCACGACCAGGACGTAGTCGGCGTTCGACCTGCGATGGGGCCGGTTCGGGTTGAAGCCCATCAGGACTGACGCTCGCTCATGAGCGGCACTGCTCCGCTTCGATCTCCCGCACCAACTCGAGGCGGGCCACGTGACGGCCGCCCTCGAACTCACCGGCGAGGAAGGTGTCGACGATGGCGAGGGCGAGCGTCTCGCCGAGGAGCCGGGCGCCGAGCGAGAGGACGTTGGCGTCGTTGTGGGCGCGAGCCAGCTGGGCGGTGGTGAGGTCGTGGCACAGCGCGGCGCGCACGCCGTGGACCTTGTTGGCGGCGATCTGCTCGCCCTGGCCGCTGCCGCCGATCACGATGCCGAACTCGGCCCGACCGTCGACGACGGCTTGGCCGGCGGCGGCGCAGAAGCGGGGGTAGTCGACGGGCTCCTCGCTGTGGGTCCCGAGGTCGTCGACCTCATGTCCCTGGCCGGTGAGGTGCTCGGCGACCAGCGCCTTCATGCGAAACCCGGCGTGGTCGGAGGCGATGGCGATCCGCACGTGAAGGACCGTAGCTCCACTGTCGTACCCCCTCGGTACCGTGCTCTCCGACGCCTCGAGCGGCCGGCGCCGGCCGCTCCTCCCGCTGGTCCCTGCCCGAGGAGGCGTCGTGCTCGCCATCGTCCCGTCCGCCGTGTTGCACGGTGTCGAAGGTCGTCCTGTCCGCGTCGAGGTCCATGTCTCGAACGGCCTGCCCGGCTTCACCGTCGTCGGCCTGCCCGACACCGCCTGCCGTGAGTCGCGCGATCGCGTGCGGGCCGCGCTCCTGTCGTCGTCGCTGCCGTGGCCGCTGCGCAAGGTCACGGTGAACCTGGCCCCGTCCGGCGTCCGCAAGCAGGGCGCCGGCCTCGATCTGGCCATCGCCATCGGCCTGCTGGCGGCCAACGGCGATCTGCCGGCCGATGCCGTGGCCGGGTGCGCGTTCTTGGGCGAGCTGGGGCTCGACGGCACAGTGCGACCGGTGACCGGCACCGTCCCGCTGGTCGATGCCCTCCACGCCCCGACCGTGGTGGTGGCCACTTCGGCGGCGACCGAGGCGGCCCTTGTCGGTCGTCACCAGGTCCGGGCCGTGGGCACGCTGCTCGAGGCCGTCGCCGCCCTGCGGGGCGAGCAGCCGTGGCCCGACCCACCCGACCCGCCGCCGGTCGTGCCTCCGCCGCCCGGCCCCGATCTGGCCGACGTGCGGGGCCAGCGGGTGGCCCGGCTGGCCCTGGAGGTGTCGGCGGCCGGCGGCCACCACCTGTTGCTGGTCGGCCCGCCGGGGGCGGGCAAGACCATGCTGGCTGCCCGCCTGCCCGGCCTGCTTCCCGACCTCGACGATCCCGAGGCGCTCGAGGCCACCCGGATCCACTCGGCGGCCGGGGAGACGCTGCCGTCGGCTGGCCTGGTGCGCCGGCCGCCGTTCCGGGCGCCGCATCACGGCGCCTCGGCCGTCTCGCTGGTCGGTGGTGGCACGGCCCTGCTGCGGCCGGGTGAGATCTCGCTGGCCTCCAACGGCGTGCTGTTCCTCGACGAGCTGGGGGAGTTCCCGCCCACCGTGCTCGACGGCCTGCGCCAACCGTTGGAGGAGGGAGTGATCCGGATCACCCGGGCCCGCGGCTCGGCCCGGTTTCCGGCCCGCTTCCTGCTGGTGGCGGCCACCAACCCGTGCCCGTGCGGCCAGGGCGGCCCGCCCGGTGCGTGCCGGTGCAGCGACCAGGCCCGGTCGCGATACGCCCGGCGGCTCACCGGGCCGCTCGTCGATCGGTTCGATCTTCGGGTCGACGTCTCCCGGCCCGATCCCGGCGAGCTGCTTACCGGGCCGTCCGGCGAGCCCACCGCCGAGGTGGCCCAGCGGGTGCTTGCGGCTCGGGCGCGGGCTCGCAGGCGTGGGGTCCGGTGCAACGCCGAGCTCCCGGCGCCCCGGCTCGACGAGCTGGCACCGGTGACGCCGGGAGCGTTGCGGCTCCTCGACATGGCCCTGCGGGTCGGGACCCTGAGCGGGCGCGGGCTGCACCGGGTCCGGCGGGTGGCCCGCACGCTGGCCGACCTGGCCGGGCGCGACGGGCCGTTGGCCGAGGAGGACATCGGCCTCGCCCTCCAGCTCCGGGCCGAGCCCGAGGCCCTGGGGAGGGCGGCATGAGCGACCGGACGGGGGCGGACGAACTGTCGGCTGAGGCGTGGTTGGTGGCGCTGGCGTCACTGCCCGGCATGGGACCGGCCCGGCTGGCGGCCGTGCTCGCCGGCCGCTCGCCACGGGAGGCGTGGGCCACCGTGGCGGGCGGCGCCGACGGCGTGCCCGAGGGGGTGGCTCTGCGCTGGCGGGCCGTGGCGGCCGACACCGATGTGGCCCGGTTGTGGTCGGCCCACGAGTCGGCCGGCGTGCGGGTGCTCGCCCCGAGCGATGGCGATTGGCCGGCGGGGCTGGCCGTGGACCCCGAGCCGCCGGCCTTGCTGTTCGCCCGGGGCGACCCTGGCGTGCTGGCCCGGCCCTGCGTGGCCGTGATCGGCACCCGGCGGTGCTCGCACGCCGGCCGAGAGGTGGCCCGCCAACTGGGGAGAGAGCTGTCCGAGGCTGGGGTCTGTGTGGTGTCGGGCCTCGCCCTGGGCATCGACGGGGCCGCCCACGCCGGGGCGCTCGGCGGGGGCGCACCCCCGGCTGCGGTGGTGGCCACCGGGCTCGACGTGGTCTACCCGCGGCGCCACGCCGAGCTGTGGCAGGCGGTGGGCGATCGCGGCGTGGTGCTGTCCGAGTATCCGCTCGGGGTGTGGCCGGAGCGCTGGAGGTTCCCGGCCCGCAACCGGATCATCGCCGCCGTGGCCGACGTGGTCGTGGTGGTCGAGAGCCACGAACGAGGCGGGTCGATGCACACGGTGGAGTCGGCCCTCGAACGCGACCGCATCGTCATGGCCGTGCCCGGATCGGTGCGCAGCCCGGCCAGCGCCGGCACCAACGCCCTGCTGGCGGCAGGCAGCCCACCCGCTCGCGACGCGGCCGATGTGCTGGTGGCGCTGGGCCTCGAGAGTGGGACGCGATCCCGGGTGGCCCCGCCCGTCCCCGCCGGCGACGCCGGGCGAGTGCTCGAGGCCGTGGGCTGGGAGCCGTGCACGCTCGAGCAGGTGGCCGACCGCCTGGGCGTGCCGCTGGGCCCGGTGGCGGTGCACCTGCTCGCTCTCGAACAGGAGCGCTGGGTCCAGCAGCAGGCCGGATGGTACGAGCGGGTGCGGTGAGGAGAGGCAGGATGGGGGGGCGCCGACGTAGCCCAATGGCAGAGGCACAGGTTTTAGGTACCTGGCAGTGAGGGTTCGACTCCCTCCGTCGGCACGAACTTCCCGCGCTGACCGGTAGCCTGCTCGGCCATGGAGATCGTGCCCTCGCTGAACGCTTTCACGGCCAAGGACAGTGGGTGGGGCAACCCCCAGTCCGAGGTGTTCAACCGCCTGCTGCAGGACCGCATCGTCGTGCTCGGCAGCGAGGTCGAGGACAACATCGCCAACTTGATCATCGCCCAGCTCCTCTACCTCGAGGCGCAGGACGACACCAAGGACATCTGGCTGTACATCAACAGTCCCGGCGGCGTCATCACCTCCGGCATGGCGATCTACGACACCATGCAGTTCATCAAGCCCGACGTGGCCACCGTCTGCATGGGCCTGGCCGCCTCGATGGGCCAGTTCCTGCTGTGCGCCGGCGCCCCCGGCAAGCGCTACAGCCTGCCCTTCGCCCGGATCATGATGCACCAGCCCTCGGGCGGCGTCCG
>JAOBWJ010000383.1 GCA_025463335.1 Acidimicrobiales bacterium | reverse complement strand
CGAACGCTGACGAGCCTCCCCCCGCCGACCGCTAGGGTTGCGGCCCTCCGGCGGCGTGGCCGAGTGGTTTAGGCAAGGGCCTGCAAAGCCCTGTACACCGGTTCGATTCCGGTCGCCGCCTCCAAGGGAAACCCCTGCTCAGCGGGGGTTTTCCGGCTGTCCCGTGTTGACCGCATCGGACCCGTTTTCGCCCCGACGGCCGTGTGGCGCAGGTCGTGGAAGCGCAGGCCCTCGAGGCCCACGGCTTCCTTCGCCGGCTTCCAGTAGTGCGTGATGAAGCTCGATGCGTGCATGGGGTTGCCGGCCCGATTCGGGAACGCCAGCCCGTCCGGGCCGTCGTTGCCGAAGCGGTTGATGTGATCGGCCAGCACCTCGCTCAACGACGACGGGATACTGACTCGCCGGCGGTTCGCACGAGGCAGACAGGTTCTCGGGCATCGCGTTGGCGAGCGTGTGGAGCTGGTTGGCGTCGACTGTGCGGATGCCATACCCGCGCGGCACGCGCCATCCTCTACCCGAGCGCGAGCATCGCCTCGGCGACCTCGCCGGCCGCCGCATCGGGGATCGCAGTGGCGGCCTCCTCGAGGACGAGCAGCCGCGCCCCGGGAATCTCGCGCGCGATGGCCTCGCCGTTGCCGACGGGGAAGAACGGGTCGCGGCGGCCGTGGACGACGAGCGTGGGGACCTCGATCTCGGGCAGGCGCTCGCGCCAGCGGGGTTTGCAATCGAGCTTGGAGAACACCATGCCCATCTGGTTGGCCATCTGGACCGGGGGTGCGGTGCCGGGCGTGCGGTCCCAGATGCGCGCGGCGATCGCGCGCGCGGCGACGGGGTCGTCGCCGAGGATCCCCGCGCCGGCGGCGGCGAACTCCGCCACCGCCTCGCGGTCGGTCCAGTCGGGCATCGGATGCGCGAACAGCCGGCTCATCGTCGCCTGGTCATGGTCGGGGAGGTCATCGTCGGGCGGGCCGGGCGCGACCGCGCGGGTGCCGGCCAGAGTGAGCGCCGAGAACGCGCCCGGATGGTCGAGCGCGGCCACCTGGGCGACCATCCCGCCGACGCCGATCCCCGCGAGGTGCGCGGGCCGGCCGCCGAGCGCGTCGGCAAGGGCCGCCGCGTCGGCGGCGAGGTCGCGCAGGGTGTAGGCGGGCGCGTCCGGGTCCGCAGTCGTCGACTCGCCGCTATCGCGCAGGTCGTAGCGCACCACGCGGCGCCCGCCGGCGGCGAGGCGCTCGCAGAGCGCGTCGGGCCAGGAGAGCATCGTCGTCCCGCCCGCGAGCAGGACGAGTGGTGCGTCGTCGTCACCGAAGGACTCGATGCCCAGGGCGACCTCATTGGCGTTGACGGTGGTTATCGGATCACCGTAACCGGAGCCCATGGGCCGGGATGGATGCGAACCATCGACCTACGGATTGTTGAGTCGGCCGCTCTGACCGCTGACCTACCGGCCCGACGGCGGCTACATCCTTGAGGGATCGGTTTGGCGGGCAGCGAAGCATCTCAGCCCACCTATCGGCGCGCGGTCCAACCCCTCCACGGTTGCTTGACGAAGTGGCGGCCACCAGCTCATGAACCCGTTCGGGTGCATCCGGGGACGCAGGATGTAAGGGTTTCTGGGCTCAAGGGCTCGCCCCAACAATGGCTTGCTCCCAACTCCCGAAACTGCTTGACCGTGGCGTCCGCCAGGAACACGATCGAATCCTGGTCCGTGATTTCTCGCCGAGGTGGGGTGAGGAGGCCGGCACGGGATGGCGACCTACGAGTATCGCTGTTTCCAGTGCGGAGTCATCGAGCGAGACGTGACTTGGAGCAGCGCGCCGGCGTCGGTGACGTGCTCCAGCTGCGGCCGCGAGGCGAGACGCGTCTACCCGCCGCCGATGGTCCGCCGGACAGCGAAGCCGGTCGACCGGGCTCTGGCGCTCGAGGAAATGTGCCGCGAGCCCGAGGTGATCACCCAGGTCCCGCCCAGCAATCGACAACCACCCATCCACACAGCAACCGGGGGTACGTATGCCTGAAGTTGTGTTCCATGTCGATCAATCGAAGTCAATGACCGAGCAGGTCGTCCCCGGGCACAACCGCTGGCATCCTGACATCCCGGTCGCGGCGGAGGTCAACCCCGGTGATGAGTTCAGGGTCGAATGCCGGGAGTGGACAGACGCCCAGCTCGGCAATAACGACTCCGCCAATGACGTGCGCGACGTCGCCCTTGACCGCTGCCACATGCTGAGCGGCCCGATCGGTATCCGAGGGGCCGAACCCGGCGATCTGCTCGTCGTGGACATCCTGGATCTTGGACCGTGCCAACCGCCGCAAGAAACGGGGCCGGCCCCAGGGCAAGGGTGGGGGTATACGGGCGTGTT
Organism: Acidimicrobiales bacterium; assembly: GCA_025463335.1. GTDB lineage: Bacteria > Actinomycetota > Acidimicrobiia > Acidimicrobiales > CADCSY01 > RYN-34. Next base: position 7,185 of record JAOBWJ010000383.1, on the reverse strand, counting down.
CGCCAAGGTCAACGGGGGAGGCTTCTTGACCGACTACTTCCCCGACGCATACAAGGCGATCTGGGACTTCCACGGCCAGCGGGCGACGTCACGCCACTTGCCCGGCATTCGTTACACGGGGATCACCCACCCGGGGCTGTTCGGCACCGCGCCGTCTGCGGACCTGCTCGCGAAGTGGAACGAGCGTGAGCGAGCGCTGATCGCTACCGACCCGGACCGGGTACCCCCGCTCGCGCTGCCGCCCAACGAGAGTGACGTGCTGGCCGGAACGCTCAGTGCGGGGTCGAGCGAGTTCAACGCGGTCGCTCGCGAGGGCGCCCGGACGGTCCCTGCTCGCGAGAACGGCGGCAACCACGACATCAAGAACTTCTCGAGGGGCTCGAGAGTCCTTTATCCGGTTCACGTGCCGGGCGCGAAGTTCTCCGGAGGCGACCTGCACTTCAGCCAGGGCGACGGCGAGATCACCTTCTGCGGAGCGATCGAGATGGGAGGGTTCATCGACTTCGGGGTCGACCTCATAAAGGGAGGAATGGCAATGTACGGGGTGACGACAAACCCGGTGTTCATGCCCGGGAATGTCGAGCCGCGCTACACGGAATTTCTTTCTTTCGTCGGGGTATCGGTGGACCACGACACCAACACGAACTACTACATGGACGCCACCGTGGCCTACCGCAGGGCGTGCCTCAACGCCATCGAGTACCTCAAGAAGTTCGGTTACTCGGGCGAGCAGGCGTACCTGTTGCTGGGATCCGCGCCGATCGAAGGCCGCATCAGCGGGATCGTGGACATCCCCAACGCGTGCTGCACGCTGTATCTGCCCACGGCGATATTCGACTTCGATGTCCGGCCCACCGCCGCCGGTCCGACCACGGCCAATCGTGGGCAGTGCGCGGTGACGTCCTAACGGCTTCTGACAGCTCGGATGGTCGCCTCTCCCGGTCGCCGCTTCCAACCTTGGGAACGGAGAACATCCGCTAGTAGCGGCCGTACAGGAAGTCGGCGACGGGCTTGGCTGCCGGGAACGACTCGGTGATGCCCGAGCTGATGTAGCCGGCATCGGTGATCATGGTGATGCCCGTGATGTACGACGCTGCCGCGCTGCAGAGGAACACCAGGGGTGCGGCCTGCTCCATCGGTGTCGACGGCTCGATGCCGGTCTCCCCGCGGTAGTCCGTTCCGAAGCCCAGCCACATGTCGGCGTTGGCCTGGGCGAGCGGGGTGTCGGTCGGCCCCGGGAGGATGGCGTTGATGCGGATGCCCTGCTGGAGGAGGGGGAACGCCTGGCGGGCCACGTAGCCGCAGATGGCCTGCTTGCTCCACATGTAGTCGGCCTTCTGGTTGGCCTCGATCCAGGCGACGGCGCTGTCGAAGTCGGGGGTGTCGAGGAACTCGAGCACCTGGGGGAGGTTGGCCTCCCACCCGAGACCGGCGGCCGAGGAGATCATGCCGATGGCCGAGCCCCGGGGCAGCATCCCACCGTCGAGCAGGCGGTCGATGAGGTGCCGGTGGCCGATGAAGTTGATCTTCTCGATCCCGGGAGTCCCGTCGGCGACCCCGGCGCACGAGAAGAGGGCGTGCACCGGGCCACCGCACTCGGCGACGGCGGCGTCGATGCCGTCGCGGTCGCGGAGGTCGAGGGCGATGGACTTGACGCCGGGCAGGGTGACCTCGGCGTGGTCCATGACGACCACCTCGGCGCCGGCCTCCTGCACCAGCGCGGCGGTGGCCGCGCCCATGCCGGTCGCGCCACCCACCACGAGCACCCGCTTGCCGTCGTACCGGAACGCCTCGAACGCCATGTCTCTGTCTCCTCGGTCTGGTGGGTTGGTTCAGGCCACGATGCCGCGGACCTTGAGGTCCACGACCGTGTCCCAGTCGAGCCCGAGCCCGGCCAGGATGTCGTCACCATGCTCATTGAACTCCGGCGCCCGCCTGGGCTGCGCCGGTTCCTCGTCGAACTGGACCGGCGCGGTGGCGAGATGGAAGGGCGTGCCGTCGGCCGTGTGCGTCTCCAGCACGTAGCCGTTGGCCACGGCCTGCGGGTCCGCGACCGCCTCGAGCGTGTCCTGGACGACCGCCCACTGGCCCACGAAGTCGGCCAGGCGATCGCGCCACTCGTCGAGGGTCCGCTCGCCGAGCGCCTCCCGGACGATGCCTGCCGCCTCGGTGGCGTTGGCGCTGAGCGACTCGTGGTCGGCGAACCGCGGATCGGCGGCCAACTCCGGGCGCCCCATGACCCGGCAGGCGTCGGGCCAGTACCGGATGGCCTGGAGACAGGAGAACGACACGAACCGGCCGTCCTTCGTCTTGTACGTGCCGACCAGGGGGTTGCCGGACCGATCACTGATCGGCGGAGGCGTCCAGGGCATGCCGAGCTGGAGGGACAAGGCGATGGCGGCGCCCATCGACCACATGCCCACGCCGAGCAGCGAGACGTCGACCACGGTGGCCTCACCGGTGCGCTCGCGGTGGAAGAGGGCGCCCATCATCCCGCCGGCGATGGTCATGGCGCCGATCGAGTCGCCGAAGGCGGGGGCCGGCGGCGCCGGCACGTTGTCGTGCTCGGGCTGCTTCGTGCCCAATGCCGTGCCGGCGCGGCACCAGAAGGCGAGGGAGTCGTAGGCGCCCTGGTCGGCGTCGGGCCCGCGCTCGCCGTAGCCCGTGCCCCGCACGTAGATGATGTCGGGGTTGTGGGCCCGGATGTCGTCCACGTCGATCCGGAGCTTGCTCCGGACGCTCGGCAGCTTGTTCGTGAGGAACACGTCGCACGTCGCGGCCAGCTTGTAGAGGATGTCGAGGCCCTCCTCGGTGGTCAGGTCGAGGGCGAGGCTCTGCTTCCCGCGGTTCGAATGCTCGAGCAGGACGTGCACGGTGGTCCCCATGATGGCGAGCCCGCTCTTGGCCAGCCCCCGCATCGCATCGCCGCGCTCGACGTGCTCGATCTTGACGACCTCGGCGCCCCAGTCGGCGAGGAGGGCCGAGGCCGCGGGCACGAAGGTGTGCTCGGCCACCTCCAGGATCCGGACCCCTTGCATGACTGCGGTCATCCAGCCCCCTCCACTGCGGTCGCCGCCAAGTATGACGTACCCGTCAGAAGCGATGCTGACCGACGCCGGCCCGGCGGGGCGGTCAGGCGCCGATCTTGAACACCCGCAGGGCGTTCTCGCGGAGGAACTTGGGCCACACCTCGTCCTTCAGCGGCACGTCCGGCAGCTCGTCGAAGATGCGGCGGAGGCTCAGCCCCATCGGGTAGTAGCCCGCGTACATGACCTTGTCGGCGCCGCGGGTGTTCGCGTAGTCGAGCACGGCCTTCGGGTAGTACTTCGGGGCGAACGCCGAGGTCATGTAGTGGAGGCCCGGCCACTTGAGCATGAGCTTCACGGCCAGCTCCTCCCAGGGCTCGGCGCCGTGGCGCATCACCAGCCGGAGCTCGGGGAAGTCGAAGCAGACCTGGTCGAAGTGCAGGACGTCCTGGCAGGCGGCCGGGAACCGGGGCCCGGGGATGCCGGCGTTGATCACGGCCGGGATGTCGAGGTCGATGCACGTCTGGTAGATCGGGTAGTAGCGGCGGTCGCTCACCGGGACCTGGGGGTTGCAGCCGGCCGGGAAGGAGGTGATGGCCTTGATGTCGTGCTCGTCCTTGGCCTGGCGGATCCTCCGGACGGCGCCGGTGATGTCGTTGGGGTCGATCTCCAGCGCCGCGCAGAAGCGGTCGGGGTGCTCCCGCAGGGCCCGCTGGTACGCCTCGCCGTACGGGCTCGGGAGCATCCCGACGGCCACGCCGCAATGGTCCATCTCCTGGAGGGTGACCTCGACCGGATCGGCGCCTTCGGGCAGGTGGTTCGGCACCTGCTTGAACATGTACTCGGCCGGGAACGCCATGCCCTCGCTCTCGGCGTCCTTGGTGAGCTTGCGCAGGTAGTCGTAGTGGGCGGGGGCGTCCCCGCTCGGGAACCCGATCATCAGGTCCACGGCACCGAGGTCGGTCGGCATGGTCATGGGGTGGTCGCTCCATCGATCGCTTCGGTAACCTCTCAATCATCACACTGTTCGGGGGTGACCAGTGCATGATCTCGTGATCCGCAGGGGCACGGTCGTCGACGGGACCGGTGCGCCGCCGTTCGTCGCCGACGTCGCCGTCGACGAGGGCCGCATCACGGCCGTCGGGCGGGTGGCCGAGCGGGGACGGGAGGAGCTCGATGCCGCCGACCGCCTCGTCACGCCCGGCTTCGTCGACCCCCACACGCACTACGACGGGCAAGCGACCTGGGACCCGCGGGTCACGCCCTCGATCTGGCACGGCGTGACGACGGTGGTGATGGGCAACTGCGGCGTCGGCTTCGCGCCGGTGACACCCGACCGGCGGGAGTTCCTCATCCAGCTCATGGAGGGGGTGGAGGACATCCCCGGGTCCGCGTTGGCCGAGGGCATCCGCTGGGACTGGGAGACGGTGCCCGAGTACCTCGACGCTCTCGACCAGTTCCCGCGGGCCATCGACGTGGCCGCCCAGGTGACCCACGGCAGCGTGCGGGCCCACGTGATGGGCGAGCGGGGCGCGGCCAACGAGCCGGCGACCGAGGACGACATCTCCCGCATGGCCGCCATCGTGGGGGAGGGAGTGGCCGCCGGGGCGGTGGGGTTCTCGACGAACCGGCTGCCGCTGCACACGGCGGTCGACGGCCGCCCGGTCCCCGGCACCTACGCCGGCGTGGCGGAGCTGTCGGCGATGGCAGCGGCGGTGCGGGCGGTGCCCGGCGCGTCCGCGATCCTCCAGGCGATCACGGCCGGGTCGATCGGCGGCGAGGATGCGTGGCCGAGCGAGATCGAGCTGCTGGCCGGGCTCAGCCGGGCGAGCGGCCTGCGGTGCACCTTCACGTTCGGCCAGGGCCGCACCGATCCCGAGCAGTGGCGGGAGTTGCTCGGGCTGGTCGAGCACCACAACGCCACCGGCGCCCAGCTCGTGCCGCAGGTGGCCTGCCAGCCGCTCGGCATCCTGGTGGGGCTGCGCACCCGTAACCCTTGGACGGGTCGACCGGGCTACGACGAGATCGGCCACCTCCCGGTCGAGGAGCAGGCCCGGCACCTCGCCGACCCCGACCGCAAGGCCCGGATCCTGGCTGAGACCGTCCCCGGGCACACGGCCCTGACGGGCTGGCTCGAGTCACGGCCGGAGTCCCTGTTCCCGCTGCAGGACCCCGCCGACCACGAGCCCGCGGCCGAGCGCAGCATCGGGGCGCTGGCCCAGGCGGCCGGACGCCGGCCGAGCGAGTACCTGTACGACGTCCTGCTCGAGGACCGGGGCGAGCGGCTGCTCCACTTCATGCTCGACGGCTACGCCTACGCCAACCTGGACCACACCTTCGAGCTGCTGCAGCGACCCGACGTGCTGCTCGGCCTCGGCGACGGCGGCGCCCACGTGTCGCTGCTGTGCGACGCCACGTACCCCACGGTGATGCTCGCCCACTGGGCCCGCGACCGCCAAGGCCCGCGGCTGCCGGTGGAGCACGTCGTCCGCAAGCTCACGTTGGAGCCGGCGTCGCTCTTCGGCCTCCGCGACCGGGGGACCGTTCGCCCCGGCGCCAAGGCCGACCTGAACGTCGTCGACTTCGACCGCGTCGCCGTGCGGCCGCCGGAGATCCTGCACGACCTGCCGGCCGGCGCCCCCCGGCTGATCCAACGGGCCGTCGGCTACGACGCCACCGTCGTGGCGGGCGAGGTGGTGGAGCGCGACGGCGAGGACACCGGTGCCCGGCCCGGGCGTCTGGTGCGGGGCGCCGCCGCCGGTTCTCGTCCTATGCGCTGATCCCCCGCCTCGCCGGCAGGAGCTCGATGAGCTGGCCGTCGGGGTCGCGGACCATGACGGCGAGCCCGATGTCGGTGGCCTCGACGACCTCGCCGCCGCACGCCCGCACTTTGTCCAGCGTGCCGGGCACGTCAGGGGTGGTGATCGACAGGTGGGTCAGGCCCGGCTCGTTCATGGTCCGGCTGCGGAAGGGCGGGTTGCCAGGACGCCCGAAGTGCAGGAGCTCGAGGACGAAGGCGCCCATCGTCAGGTAGACGGCGGTCAGCCCGACCGGGGCCTCGACCTCGAGCAGCTGGCCGGTGAGGCCGTCGGGGGGCTGCAGGTCGCGCTGGAACGCGAACCCCAGGGCCTTCTCGTAGAAGTGGCGGGACCGGTCGAGGTCGGTGACGCACAGCCCCACGTGGTTGGCGACGTTCGCAATCATCTCAACCATTATGTTGCTGGGGCGATGGCCGGCGCCCCCTCCGATGACGTCCCGGCCATCCTCGAACACGGGACCACCGACGTGCAGGTCGGTGTGGTCTCCATGTCGGCCCGGTCGCCCGATGGTCAGGACGCCGCCTACGTGGAGTGGCACCTCCTCGACCACTTGCCCGAGCAGCACCGCATCGGCGGTGTGCGGGGCGGGGTGCGGTGGGTGTCGACGCCGGCGTGCCGGGCGGCCCGGGCGGCGAGCGAGCGTCGCTTCGACGCCGTCGACCATGTGGTGCAGTACCTGTTCGCCGAGCCGGTGGACGAGTCGCTGGCCGCCTTCTTCGGCCTCGGGGGCGCCCTCCGCGGGGCCGGGCGGATGCCGCTGCGGCTCCCGGGCGTCGAGCTGGGTGGCTACCGGTTGGCGGCCACGGTGGCGGCCCGCCGGGTGCTGGCTGGCGCCGATGTCCTGCCCTGGCGGCCGGCCCGTGGTGCCTACCTGCTGGTCGAGGAGGGCGGCCAGGTGCCGGCGGAGCTGGTCGAGGTGCCCGGGGTCGCCGGCCTGTGGTCGTGGGAGGGAAGCGCCACCGTGCACGTCGACCTCGCGCCCACCGACGGCCTCCGCCTCACCGTCTGCTACCTCGACGACGACCCGGTGGCCACCGCCTGCCGCCTCGCCCCCGTGTTGTCCGACCGGTGGTCGGCCGGCGTGGTGCCGCTGCTGGCAGCCCCGTTCGAGCCGGTCGTCCCCTGGCAGTGGGAGCGGAGCCTCCCGGGCTGACCCCACAGTTCGGGCGTACTCATGTGGTTGCGCAAAGAACAAAGACGCTCCCAGGGAGCGGTGCGGCACGTCGGCGAGGGCGGTACCCGTGCTTCTGGTCACGGTGAGCCGGCTCTAACGGGCTGAGCGTGACGAGAAGGAAGAACGCACCCAGGTCGGCCAGCTGACCGTTCCTTGTCGCGTTTGA
>JAOBWJ010000375.1 GCA_025463335.1 Acidimicrobiales bacterium | reverse complement strand
GAGGTCGACCCCCGCGGCGCCGTCCCGCCTTACGAGCAGCTGCGCGAGCAGGTCGCCGCGCTGGTGCGCAGCGGCGCCCTGGCACCGGGCACCCGCCTCCCCACCATCCGGCAGCTCGCCAACGACCTCGGCCTGGCCGGCGGCACGGTCGCCCGGGCGTACCGAGAGCTCGAGGCGGCCGGCCTGGTCGTGACCCGGGGCCGGCACGGCACCGAGGTGGCGCCCCAGGAGGATCCGGTGGCCGAGGTCGCCGAACTGCTGTCCGAAGCCCGGCGCTACGCCAGCCAGGCTCGACGACTGGGCGCGCCCGTCGACCAGGCGCTGGCCGCCGTGCGCGCCGCCTACGCCCTCGGCACGCCATGAGCGACATCGCGTTCGCCCCCGCCGGCCACCCCGTGCGCCGCTTCACCGTCGCGACGTCGGTGGTGGCCGCCCTCGCACTCCTCGCCTGGTGGACCGGCGTGCTGGCGCCCCGACTCGGCGTGCATCCGTCGTCCGGCACCACCTACAACTGGGTCACGCGGACCGGCGTGGCCTTCGTCGAGGTGCAGAACCACGGCGCGTTCGGCGTGCGGGTGGTCGGCGTGGGCGGCGACCGCGACGTCCTCGTCACCGGCGCCGGTCCGGTGGACGCTCACGCCGCGCCGCGGGAGATGATCGCGGTCGAGGTGGGCGCCCACGACACCGTGCGCTTGGCCATCGCCTTTCGGTTCCCGTGCCCGGGCTGGGCGCCGCCCGACGGCACCCATGCGCTCCGCCTGGCCGTGCGCACGGCCTCGGGCATCACTCGGCACGTACTGAAGGGATCGCTCATTGTCGGGTCGTATCCGTGCCCAGACCCGGCAGGCTGAAGAGGGCGACAGAGGAGGCACGCATGCAGCAGCGGACGCTCGGGGGCAGGCTCACCGTCTCGGCCGAGGGCCTCGGCTGCATGGGGATGAGCGAGTTCTACGGCACCACCGACGAGGGCGAGGCGGTGGCCACCATCCAGCGGGCGCTCGACCTCGGCGTCACCTTCCTCGACACGGCCGACGCGTATGGCCCGTTCACCAACGAGAAGCTGGTGGGCCGGGCCATCGCCGGTCGCCGGGACGAGGTCGTGCTGGCCACCAAGTTCGGCAACGAGCGAGCGGCCGATGGCACGCGGCTCGGTGTGAACGGCCGGCCCGACTACGTGCAGCAGGCGTGCGACGCCTCGCTCCAGCGGTTGGGCATCGACGCCATCGACCTCTACTACCAGCACCGGGTCGACCCCGACACGCCCATCGAGGAGACGTGGGGGGCCATGGGCGAGCTGGTCGAGGCGGGCAAGGTCCGGTTCCTCGGCATCTCCGAGGCCGCCCCCGAGACCATCCGGCGGGCTCACGCCACTCACCCCATGACTGCGGTGCAGACCGAGTACTCGCTGTGGACGCGCGACCCGGAGGACGACGGCGTGTTCGCCACCGTCCGCGAGCTCGGCATCGGCTTCGTTGCCTACTCCCCCATCGGCCGCGGCTTCCTCTCGGGCGGGATCCGCAGCATCGACGATCTGGCGCCCGACGACTTCCGGCGCCACAACCCCCGCTTCCAGGGCGAGAACTTCCAACGCAACCTCGACCTGGTCGACGGGGTGCGGGCCATCGCCGAAGAGAAGGGCGTCACGCCCAGCCAGCTGGCCTTGGCCTGGGTGCTCCATCAAGGCGACGATCTCGTGCCCATCCCCGGCACCAAGCGTCGCCGCTGGCTGGAGGAGAACGCGGCGGCGGTCGAGATCATGCTCACCGCCGCGGATCAGGCCCGCCTGGACGAGGCGGCGCCGGTGGGCGCGGCAGCCGGCGACCGGTACCCCGACATGACGCAGGTGTACCGGTAAGGGTCAGGGGGGGTCGGCGTCCTCGCTCTGGCCGTCGAGGCGGTCGTCGATGCTGTCGAGGAGCCGACGCGAGTCCTGCAGCAGCTTCCCCGTCTCTTCGAGGAGGTGCTCGGTCAGGTCGGGGTCGTAGTCCGGATCCTTCGGAGTCGACATGGTGCTTTCCGTGGCGCGATGAAGGTCCAGGAGGTCGTACCCGCAGGGCCGAACCGCGGAAACCGTTCAAACGAGCAGCGCTCCCCGGCGTAGGCTCAACCGCGTGTCCGTCGGTGTCGAGCTCGCCCGCCTGCACGAAGAGGTCGCCCGCTTCGGCGGGCAGCCCTACCTGCTGACGGTGTCCGACGACGGACGGCCGCACGCCACCGTCGTCACCGTGGCGTTCAAGGGTGACGTGCTGGTGGCGGGCGTGGGTCGGCGGTCGGCGGCCAACGTGGCCGAGCGACCCGACGTCAGCCTGCTCTGGGCCCCGGTGGACGACGAGGGCTTCACCCTCATCGTCGACGGCACGGGCTCGGTCGACGGCGAACAGGTCACCGTGCAGCCGGAGAAGGCGATCCTCCATCGCCAGCGGGCCGACGGCCCGGGGTCCGACTGCGTCCGGCTCGACAGCTGATGGCCCGCATCCAGCTGCCACCCGGCGACGGGCCGGAGACGACACGAGCGCTCGGCCTGCGTCCCCACTTCCAGGCCGCCGTCGACCAGCTCGAGCGGGCGGTGTGGAAGAGCCAGCTCGACCGCCGGCTGCACGAGCTGGTGCGCATGCGGGTGGCCAAGATGAACCGCTGCACGGTCTGCATGGACTGGCGCAACCCCACGTGGTGCGGCGACGAGGCGCTCCTCGCCGGCGTCGAGCAATGGGACCTCACGCCCGGCTACACGGCGGCCGAACGGGTGGCGCTCGAGTACGCCGAGCGGTTCTGCGCCGATTCGGCCGGCATCACCGACGAGCTGCTCGACCGGCTCGGCGAGCACTTCGACAGCGGAGCGATCGTCGACCTCACGCTCGTCGTCGGGAAGTACCTGGCCCTCGGCCGCTTCATGCAGGTGCTCGGCCTCGACCAGGCGTGCGCCCTGCACTTCGACGGCGAGGGCAGGCTCAGCCAGTCGGTGTGACGTCCTCGATCTCGATCGAGGTCAGCTCGTCCTCCCGGCCGTGGGGGTCGTCCGACAGCACGACCGTCCCGGCTGTGGCATCGGTCATCAGGTCCAGCGCCACGTCGAGCGGCAGGGTCGGCGCGCCCGTGCTGCGGCCGTCCTCGAAGTCACCCGTCACCAGGCGGTGCAGGCCAACCAGCGGCGCCAACGATTCGACCGGATGGTCGGAGCCGGCGATCACCCGCACGCCAGCGTCGAGCAGCGAGTCCCAGTGGTACGCCTCGTCCCACCGGCTGCCGAGGGCCCGCCGGGCGTCGGCCGCGTCGGACACGGCGAAGCCGGGCTGGATGCAGGCCACCACGCCCAGCGACGCCATGCGCCGCACGAGCTCGTCGTTCAGGACCTGGGCGTGCTCGATGCGAGGAGCGGCCGCGGCGCAGTCGCTCCCGAAGATCTTCTCGTAGGCGTCGAGGACGGTGGCGATGGCCCGATCGCCGATGGCGTGGGTGGCGATCGTCCAGCCCGCTTCGGCGAACGGGTCGGCCCGCCGGGCGAGGGTGTCGGCGTCGAGGAAGAGCACCCCGCGCTCGGCGTCGTCATCGTCGTCATACGCCCGGTCGAGCGCCGCCGTCCGGGTCCCGATCCACCCGTCGGCGTAGAACTTCACGCCTTCCAGCTCGAGCCAGGGATCGCCCGTGCGGGCCATGCGCTTCACGTCGGCGATCCCGCTGGCCACCAGGATGCGCACGCGGACCGGCAGCTCGCCGAGCCGGGCCCGGATCTGGAGGAGCGCCTCGAGGTAGGCCCAGTCCTCCATCCCGGCCTCGGTGACCTGGACCAGGCCGAGCTCCCGGGCGTGGTGCAGCCCCCGCTCGATGGCGCCCCGGGTGCCGTCGTGGACCGGAAGAGGTTCGCTCGGCTGGTCCATCGGCGTCGACCACCGCGACAGCACCAGGTGATGCCACGCCTGGATCTCCTCGGTGGTCTGCCCGCTGCAGCACGCCGGCTGCCGGCCTACGGCGACGGTGAGCAGGTGTGCGTGATGATCGACGAAGCCAGGGCCCTCCCAGCTCATGGCTGGGTCGCCGTCACTCCTGCACCAGTTCGATCAGCGTGCCGAAGCTGGTCTTGGGGTGGACGAACGCGACCGTGGTCCCGCGCGAGCCGGGTCGGGGCGTCTCGTCGAGGACCTTGCCACCCATGGCCTTGATGGCGTCGAGAGCCTGGGCGCAGTCGTCGACCCGGTAGCCGATGTGGTGAATGCCCTCGCCCCGCTTCTCCAGGTACTTGGCCACCGGCGAGTCGTCGCGGGTGGGGGTCAGGAGCTGGACGTAGGACTCGGCCACCTGCAGGAGCGCCTCTTCGACACCGTCGCTCTCGACTTTCTCCCGGTGGGTCACGGTGGCGCCGAACGCCTCTCGGTACCACGCGATGGCCGCGTCGAGGTCGTTGACGGCGATGGCCACGTGGTCGATCTCGGTGAGCAGACCGCCGTGGCCCTGGGCGTTCTCGCCGTGCTGCTGCGAATGGAAGCTCATTGGTGCGCCTTTCGAGTCTGATGACCACTCCGGCGGCTCACGACCAACGGAGCACCAATGAGCTTCGGTTCGGCGCAGAGCGCCTCACCAAGACCTGTGCTCATGGTTCGCCCGCTGCGCTCGCTCACTGGGTCAGGCTCCATGCCGTCTGAAGAGGGTGATCTTGTCCTCGCCCACCTTGGCACGGAACTCGGGATCGTCGATCCCCAGGCCTTCCTCGGGGGCCAGGCACAGCACGCCGATCTTGCCCTCATGCAGGTTGTGATGCACCTGGTAGGCGGCCTCGCCGACATCGTCGAGGCGATGCACGGCCGACAGGACGGGCTGGATCTTCCCGTGGGCGAGGAGCTTGTTGGCGTCCCACGCCTCGCGGTAGTTGGCGAAGTGGCTGGACTTGATGCTCTTGAGCTTCATCCAGAGGTGGCGGTTGTCGTACTCGATCATGAAGCCCGACGTGGCCGCGCACGTGACGATCGTGCCGCCGCGGGCGCAGACGAAGACCGACGCGCCCATGGTCTGACGTCCCGGGTGCTCGAACACGATCTGGGGGTCCTCGCCGATGAGACCGCGGATGTCCTTGCCCAGCCGACGCCACTCGCCCTCGTCCTGGGTGTGCTCGTCGGACCAGAAGCGGTAGCCGGCCGCCTTGCGGTCGATGACGGCCTCGACGCCGAGCTCGTTGAGCAGCGCCGCCTTCTCGGGCGAGGACACCACGCCGACCGGGGTGCCGCCGCCATTGAGCACGTACTGGCAGGCATAGCCGCCGAGGCCGCCCGACGCGCCCCAGATCAGCACCGAGTCACCCTGCTTCATGCCGGCCCCGTTGTGGCTCACCAGCATGCGGTACGAGGTCGAGTTGCACAGGGCGTTGACCGCCGCTTCCTCCCAGGTGAGGTGGGCGGGCTTGGGCATGAGCTGGTTGGCCTTGACCACGGTGAGGTCGGCCAGGCCGCCGAAGTTGGTCTCGAAGCCCCAGATGCGCTGGTTGGCGGCCAGCATCGAGTCGTCGTGCGAGCTCGGGTCCTGATCGTCGACGTAGTTGCAGTGGAGCACGACCTTGTCGCCCGGCTTCCAGTTGCGCACGGACGAGCCCACCTTGAGCACCACGCCGGCGCCGTCGGAGCCGACCACGTGATACGGCAGGGCGTGGCGGGCACCCCACACCGACTCCTTGCCGAGCCGGTCGAGGAACCCGAACGTCGGCAGCGGCTCGAAGATCGACGTCCACACCGTGTTGAAGTTGATGGAGCTGGCCATCACGGCCACGTAGGCCTCGTCGGGGGCCAGCTCGGGGAGCGGCACATCCTCGACGTGGAGCGACTTGCGCGGATCCTTCTCCGAGGAGTCGAGGCCTTCGAACATCCCGACCTCGTCACGGCGGACGAGGGCGCCGCGGTACGACTCCGGTAGGGGAAGGGCGCCGATCTCCTCGCCGCTGGCGCCGGACTGGATGGCCTCGAGGATCTGCCGCATGCCAGAAACGTAAACGCGGGTTGTCCACGGTCGCCAAGCGGCAGGAACGGTGCATCCCGGCGCCGAACACCTCGGTAACCGAGCGTGGGCGCCGTGCCCCGATCCGTCACCTCACCTCACGCCCAGGAGGAACATGGAACCCCAGGACATCGAAGGCCGGGAGTTCTTCGTCGGACTGCGGGGCTACGACCGCGACGAGGTCGACCAGTTCCTCGCCGAGCTCGCCGCCGAGCACCGCACCCTGCTCGACGAGCTCCGCGACCTGCGCTCTCGGCCCGAGGGGAACTCGTCGGTGGCCCGCGACCCGTTCGAGGATCTCGGCGCCAACGTGACCGCCGTCCTCCGGACGGCCAACGAGTCGGCAGCCACGATCACCGCCGAGGCCGAGGCGACCGCCGCCGATCTCCGGGAGCAGGCCGAGCAGTACGCCGAGCGCGTCCGCCAGGAAGCGGGTGAGGACGCCCTCCGCATCCTCGGCGACGGCGAGGATGAGCTGGGCCGGCGCCGGGCCGAGCTCGACGCCGAGGCGGAGCGCCTGCGCAACGCGGCCGTTGAGACCGACGCCGAGACCGAGCGCGTCCTCGAGGAGGCGCGGCACCACGCCCGGGAGATCCTCGAGCGGGCGCACGAGGAGGCCGGCCGGTTGCTCAACGAGACCGACGGCCGGGTCTCGACGATCGAGGCCGATGCCGAGGAGCGGGGCCGCGAGCGGGCCCGGGTCAGGGTCGAGGAGGCCGTGTTCCGCCTGGCCGACGCGACCCGCCGCCACGAGGACCTGCGAGCCCGGCTGGCGGAATCGAGTGACGAGATCCAGCTCGCCCTCATGGCCCTGGGCGAGCCCATCGCCGATCCTCGCCAGGCCATCGACGACGCCGTGCGCGAGCTCCTCGTGCTCGACGACGCCGAACCGGTCGGCCACGACGGCTGACCGGGCTGGTGCGGCATCGGGGCCGCTTCGTAGAGTTGGCCGCGTCAATCGAACAAGCGGGAGGGGCACCATGCCCGGATCGGTGATCGTCTCGGGGGCGCGTACCCCCATCGGGAAGCTGTCCGGGGCCTTGGCCTCGTTCTCAGCCGCCGACCTCGGAGGGATCGCCATCAAGGGCGCCCTCGAGCGGGCCGGCGTGGCGCCCGACCAGGTCGACTACGTCTACATGGGACAGGTCATCCAAGCCGGCACCGGGCAGCAGAACGCCCGCGAGGCGGCCGTGAAGGCGGGCATCCCCATGCACGTGCCTTCGGCCACCATCAACAAGGTGTGCCTGTCGGGCCTCAACGCCATCCTGCTGGCCGACCAGCTCATCCAGGGCGGCTACGCCGACATCGTGGTGGCCGGTGGCATGGAGTCGATGACCAACGCGCCCTACCTGTTGCCCGGCGCCCGGGCCGGCTACCGGTTGGGCGACCAGCAGGTCGTCGACTCGATGATGCACGACGCCCTGTCCTGCACCTTCGACCAGTGCGCCATGGGCGCCAGTGTCGAGAAGTACATGTCCGACTTCGCCGAGATCACCCGCGAGGCCCAGGACGCCACCGCCGCCAAGTCGCACGAGCGGGCAGCTGCGGCCCAGAAGGAGGGGCGCTTCACCAACGAGATCGTCCCGGTGCCGGTCCCCCAGCGCAAGGGCGATCCGATCCTCGTCGAGGAGGACGAGGGCGTGCGCCCCGGCACCACGGCCGACAGCCTGTCCGGCCTCCGTCCCGCCTTCGCCAAGGAAGGCACGCTCACCGCCGGCAACGCCAGCCAGATCTCCGACGGGGCCGCTGCCGTCGTCGTCATGTCGAGGGCCAAGGCCGATGAGCTCGGCGTCAACCCGCTGGGCGAGCTGGTGTCCTACGGCATGGTGGCCGGACCCGACCCGTCGCTGCTGACCCAGCCGTCGCGCTCGACCCGCGACGCCCTGCAGCGGGCCAACCTGCAGGTCTCCGACCTCGACCTCATCGAGTTCAACGAGGCCTTCGCCGCCGTGGGCCTGGCCTCCATGGCCGACCTCGGCGTCACCGACGAGATGGTCAACGTCAACGGCGGGGCGATCGCCCTCGGCCACCCGGTCGGCATGTCCGGCACCCGTGTGGCGCTCACCTTGTTGCTCGAGCTCGGCCGTCGTGGCGGCGGGACCGGCGCCGCCGCCCTCTGTGGCGGTGGTGGGCAGGGCGACGCCGCCATCTTCCGCACCCTGTAGAGCTCCAAACGACGACGAGGCCCGGTCCCCGAGGGGGCCGGGCCTCGTGCGCGTTCGGGACTACTTCGCGTGGCCGCAGGCGGGATCGGCCGGGAGCGGCGCCACGAAGCGCTCGGACGGCGACGATGCCTGGTCGAGGGCCGTGCTGAGAGCGCCCGGCCGATCCGCCACGGCCGTGAGGAGGAGGGCCCCGTCGGCGAGGGGCTGCACGGCCATCCGGACCCCGTCGGCGGCGACCGGCACCAGGTCGATGCCGACGGCCACGATCGTGCCCACCGCCCGGGCGCCGGCCGTGCCCGCCGGACCCAGCGACCCCGGCCACCGGGGTCCCACCGCGAGCTCGGTTCGCAGCAGCGGGGCGCCGGCCCGATCGATCGTGAGCCGCTGGCGCAGCGACCCGGTCGCCTCGCCGTGCCGGCCGAGGACGACTTCGTCCCGCCACAACAGCACGGCGTCGGCGGCCAAGTCGATGGCGATTTCGGCGTGGTGATCGCAGCCCCGCACCAGCACGGTGGGCCGGGGCGCCCACCGGAGTCGGGCGCCGGACGCGACCGCCACGCGAATGGCGGTCTTCGACGGTGCCCCCGACGGTCCCGGGTGCACCAGCGACGCAGCCACGCTGGCCAGCGTCAGCTCGGCGCCGGCTCCGACATCGACGACGAGGGCGAGCTCGTCGCCGCCCACCGGACCGGCGGCCGTGCCGACCCAGGAGAGCATGTCGCCGGTCTGGCGGAACGTGAACGGGGGGTCGGAGCGCAGGACCGCGCACCGCGACCGCCCGCCGGCGGCGACGACCTCGACCGCCGCGCTGGCCCTCACGCCACGGCGGGTGCCGTGACGTGGCTACGGACCCACGCCGCCACCGGGCCGGCCAGCGGGTCCTCGCGGAGGGAGAGGAGCACGGTTGGGCGACCCTCCCGCACCCGCTCGGCGTCGGCCGCCATGACGCCGAGGTCGGCGCCCACGTACGGGGCCAGGTCGGTCTTGTTGATCACCAGCAAGTCGGCACCGGTGATCCCGGGGCCACCCTTGCGGGGCACCTTCTCGCCCCCGGCCACGTCGAGCACGAACAGCTGGACGTCGACCAGCCCCTTGCTGAAGGTGGCGGTGAGGTTGTCGCCCCCGCTCTCCAGCAGCAGCAGATCGGGGGCGAACCGGCGCTCGAGCTCGTCGAGGGCATCGACGTTCTCGCTGATGTCGTCGCGGATGGCCGTGTGGGGGCAGCAGCCGGTGCGCACACCGACGATGCGCTCCACCGGGAGCACGCCGGTCCGCTCGAGGATGGCGGCGTCCTCGTAGGTGAAGATGTCGTTGGTCACCACCGCCACCGACAGCTCGCCGGCGAAGGCCCGGCACAGCGAGGCCACCAGCTCGGTCTTGCCGGTGCCGACCGGCCCGCCGATGCCGACGCGCAGGGCCCGCCCGGCCCGGGGGCCGAGCGAGTGGTGGTGGTCGTGGTCGTGGTGGGCGCCCATGGAAGGTTCCTCTCAGGTGGCGAACAGGGTGCCGTCGCGCCCGGCGTGGGCCACGGCGGCGATGTCGACGATCGGCCCGATGGCCGAGGGCAGGTCACGGAGGGGGCCGGCGGCCAGGGCGGCGGCTTCGACGGCGACGGGTTCGGCCTCCTCCCCCAGGCGGGCGGTGAGGGTGGCCACCACGAAGGGGTCGAGCCCCAGCAGCCGCACGCCGGCTTGGAGGGCGGTGGTCACGGCGTGGTGCAGGGCCAGCCGGGCCACGTCGAGGTGGTCGAGCCCGGCCGACGCCCCCACCGCCCCGAGGGCCACCGGCTGGTGGGCGCCGTCGGGGAAGGCGCCGGTCATCTCGGCCAGCACGGCCGACG
>JAOBWJ010000223.1 GCA_025463335.1 Acidimicrobiales bacterium | reverse complement strand
GACGGCGACTGGGACCTCGACGTCACCAGTGACGGCGCCACCACCTGGACGGGCACCCTGGCCCCCGATCAAGCCGTCGTCCTCCGTCCGGCCTAGAGGCCCAGGAGTTCGGGCGTACTGCGGGGGTGGCGAAAAACCAAAGACGCGCCCAGGAAGCGGTGCGCGCCGGGCCGGCGCGGGGTCTTCAGCCATTCCGGGGCCCAGATCCGTCCATCCTCGGCCTTCCTAGGGCCCCAGAACGGATCGGCGGGCGGCACCGACGTGAGTCATGTGACCCTCGCCGCCGTGGCTGCGTTCTTGTCTTTGCAGGGGGCGGTATCACGTCGTCGCGGCGCCTGTTGCGCCCGTCCCTTGTCGCGTTCGACGTCGTGAGGACGTCAAGCGGGACAAGGAACTAGCTCCGGGGTACTTCGTTCCACGGGCGGTCCTTGTCCGTTCGGACGTCGCCCGGGAGGCCGAGCACCCGCTCGCCGAGGATGTTGCGCATGATCTCCGACGTCCCGCCCTCGATGGAGTTGGCCCGCATGCGGAGGAACATCTGCTGGGTCGACGCGAAGTGCAGGGCGTTGGCCGACCGCTCGGTCTCATAGGACCCGTAGAGCATCCCCTCGGCCCCCAGGAGGTCGTTGGCCAGCTCGGTGATCTGCTTGTTCAGCTCGGCCGAGATCAGCTTGCCGACCGACCCCTCCGGGCCCGGGGTGCCGGCCCGGCGAACCTGTGACGCGCGGACGTTCGTGAGCCGAAGGACCTCGGCGCGGATCCACGCGTCGGCCACCCGGTCGCGCTGGACGGCGGTGCCGCTGCCCCGCTCCCGCCAGATGCGAAGCACGTCGGCAATGGGGCCCGACTCCTTGGGCGGGGTGGTACCGCCGAGCGCGACCCGCTCGTTCATCAGGGTGGTCAGCGACACACCCCAGCCCTCACCCACGTCGCCCAGCCGCTCGGCGTCGGGGATGCGCACGTCGGTGAAATAGACCTCGTTGAACTCAGCGTCACCGGTCATCTGGCGCAGGGGCCGGACCTCGACACCGGGCTCGTGCATGTCCACGACGAAGTAGGTGAGGCCCTTGTGCTTGGTCGTGTCCGGGTCGGTCCGGGCCAGCAGCATCCCCCATCGGGCCACGTGGGCCAGGGTGGTCCAGACCTTCTGGCCGTTGACGATCCATTCGTCGCCGTCGAGCACGGCACGGGTCGAGAGGGACGCCACGTCGGAGCCGGCGCCCGGCTCGCTGAACAGCTGGCACCAGATCTCCTCGCCCGAGAAAAGGGGTCGGAGGTAGCGCTACCGCTCTGCTTCCGAGCCGTGGGTCACCACCGTGGGGGCAACCATGCCGTAGCCGATCGGGTTCCGGGGGAACGGGCTCGGGGCCCCGGCCACCTTCAGCCGATCGTCGACCAGCCGCTGGAGTGAGGGCGAGACGGCAAGACCACCATGGCCTTCGGGGAACTGCACCCACGCCAACCCGGCGTCGAACTGGGCACCGAGGAAGTCGACCGGCTTGGTGGTGGCCGGAGGGTGCTGCGCCAGGAGCTGCTCGACCCGCTGTTCGATGATGCCGGCGTCAGTGGTCACGAAGCGGACTGTATGCCGTGCGCCGCCGCTTCAGCCGGCCCGAACGATGGCGAGGATGGCGAGGAAGTGGAGGGCGGCGGCCACGATGACCAGGCTGTGCCAGACCTCGTGGTAGCCGAACACACGAGGCAACGGATCGGGCCACCGCCGCCCGAGCACCGCGGCGCCGAACGTGTAGGCCACCCCGCCCGCCGCCAGCAGGATGAGCGTGCCCGGATCGAGTTTGGCCACCAGCGAGGGGATGGCGGAGACCGCTACCCATCCGAGTCCGATGTAGAGCACCCACCCCGCCACCTGCGTGCGGTCGAACCAAACGAGCTTCATGAGGGCGCCGAGGGCCGCCACCGCCCAGACGCCGATGAGCAGGGTCCAACCGAACCACCCGCCGATGGCGACGAGGGCCACGGGCGTGTACGAGCCGGCGATGAGGCCGTAGATGGAGGCGTGGTCGGCTTGCCGCATCCAAGGACGACCGCCGCCCCGGTGGCCGAGCCGGTGGTAGGCGCCGCTCGCGCCGAACAGAGCGACGAGGGACACGCCGTACACGGCGGCGGCCACCGTGGCCCGGGGCGAGCCGGCGAGCGCGACGAGTGCGACCGCCGCCGGCACGGAGACGGCGAACGCGCCCACGTGGAGCCGGCCGCGCAGGAGCGGCTTGACCAACCCGTGGATGTCGAGATGGGGCTCGCTCAGTTGTCGCCCCCGTCGTCGGGCTCGTCCAGCCGGGCGAGCAACTGGTCCCGCACCGACACACCCTTCTCACGAGCGGGGTCCCCCGTAACCCGCCAGCCCAGCCGCGCCGAGTAGAGCAGCGGGGGCTCCTTGAGCCGACCCTCCTGCACGGTCGTGACACGGGCAAAGAAGAGGTCGTGGTCGCCCCCGTACTCCTCTGCGGTCACCCTCTGGGTGACCTCGCAGTCCAACCAGGCAATGGCGTTGGGCACGACCGGCAGACCCTTCCAGTCCTCGACGAACTCTTCGGCCACATACTCGAACCTGCGGCCCGGATAGGAGAAGTATTGGCCCTCCGCGATCTGGTCGCCTGCCAGCAAGGAGGCGGAAAACCGCCCGCTCGACACGATCAACGGGTGGGTGTCGTGCTTGGGGGACACCGACGCCAGCACGATCGGATCCTCGAAGGCGATCTGGTTGAACCAATGGGAGGTGTAGAGGCGCTGGACGCCCTTGTCCGCCGCACCGATGACCTGGACGCTCTTGATCATCTGCCCCAGTGAGCGCTTGAGGTCGCGGTCGATCACCGCCTCAGTCGATCAGTTCAGACGGGCTCGCATGGCGCGGGCAGCCAGGGCGGCGTCCCGCGCCGCGGGGCCGTCGCCCACATCCACGGCATCCACGGCCACCCGTTCGAACAGGTCGGCCGCCTCATCGGGGCGTCCGGCGGCGCCGAGCGTGGCCGCCAACCGGCGCCGGACACTGCGGTCGGCATCCGGCAGGAGCGCCCGCAACCGCAGCACCCACAGCAGGGTGAACGTCTCGCCCCGCGCGTTGGCAATGGTCTCGAGGTTGGCGAGCTGGCGGTCGACGATCGTGCGCTTCCCTACGGGGGTGAGGAAGGCGTCGTCGAAGGTGGCGTCGGGCCCGTGCACGCCGTGGAAGCGCAGCTGGGCGCCCCGGCGGTCGAGCACGGCGCCCCGCGCGAACGGGTCGACGAAGACGTCGGGGTCGACCTTGTCGCGGATGAGGAAGTGGCCTGGCATCGACACCCCCGACAGTGGCACGCCGACCCGGCGGCCGACCTCGAGCATCACCACGGCCAGGCTGATCGGGATGCCGGTACGGCGATCGAGGACGGCGTCGAGGTAGGAGTTGCGGGGGTCGTAGTAGTCGATGTCGTTGCCGGTGAAGCCGAGGTCCCGGAACAGCAGCCGCCGGAGGCCGTCGAGCGTCGGCTCCCCCACTTGGGCGGCCAGATCGTCGAACCGGGCGAGCTGGGCGGCGACGTCGAGGCCCTCATGGGCGTGGGCGGCGATCAGCATGCCCACCTCGTCGAGGGCCAGCTCGGCCTCCGGGCCGGACACCACCTCGGAGAAGCGTGCCGTCGGATCCACCCGGGCCACCGTATCGGTAGCGTCCAGACGCCATGCCGGCCTCGCCCTGGACCTATCTGGACCATCCCGGCGTCCTGCCCTTCGCCCACCGCGGCGGGGCCAGCGACGCTCCCGAGAACACCCTTCCGGCGTTCGCCCGGGCCGTGGAGCTGGGCTACCGCTACCTGGAGACCGATGCGCACGTCACGGCCGACGGCGTGCTGATCGCCTTCCACGACGAGGTGCTCGACCGGGTGACCGACCGCACCGGCCGGATCAGCGAGCTCACGTGGGCCGAGGTGTCCGAGGCGCGAATCGGGACCGAACCCATCCCACTGCTGGAGGATCTGCTCGCCGCCTTCCCCGACGCCCGGATCAACATCGACCCCAAGCACGACGGGGCCGTGCGCCCGCTGGCGGCCCTGCTGCTGCGCATGGGGGCCGTCGAGCGGGTGGGCATCGGCTCGTTCTCCGACCGCCGCCTGGCCGACATGCGCAAGCTGTGCGGCCCGCGGCTCTGCACCTCGCTGGGCCCGAAGGGCATCGCCCGGCTGATGGCGGCCGGCCGTCGCCTGCCGGTCGGTCGACTCCCCGCCGCGTGCGCCCAGG
This sequence comes from Acidimicrobiales bacterium, assembly GCA_025463335.1. Classification (GTDB taxonomy): domain Bacteria; phylum Actinomycetota; class Acidimicrobiia; order Acidimicrobiales; family CADCSY01; genus RYN-34. Next base: position 20,854 of record JAOBWJ010000223.1, on the reverse strand, counting down.
TGCCCGTGCGCCAGGGCGGCATCACCATCGTCGACGAGCGCTTCGTCACGGCCGCCCACGGCCGCTGCATGCAGGTCCACGTCTGGACGATCGACGACCCTGCCGAGATGCATCGCCTGGTCGACCTCGGCGTCGACGGGATCATGACCGACCGGCCCGCCGTCCTGAAGGACGTGCTCGAGTCGCGGGGACTCTGGAACTGAGATTCCCGCCGGACAACCGGCACCGGCAGACCCAGGGGACCGCCCCCTCCCTGGGGCGAACCCGCGACGAATGGTCAACAGTTCCGTTGACTTTCCGTCGCGGGTTCGGTGGAGGAGGCCCCTGGTCGCGCCCGAACTCCTGGGGTCCCTCGCCTATCTGTCCGGCCTCTAGGGCACCAGGACGTTCGGGTTGAGGATCCCGGACGGGTCCAGCGCCCGCTTGATGGACCGGAAGGCGTGCAGCTCGGCCTCGGTCCGGGCCAGGTGGAGCCATCGCTTCTTCGCCGTGCCGATGCCGTGCTCGGCACTGATGCTGCCGCCCCGCTCGACCACCAGCCGCAACACGGCGTCGTCGACCGACTCGTCGTCGGCTGGCGGCCCCACCACGTTGACGTGGATGTTGCCGTCGGCCACGTGGCCGAACAACACGACCCGGGACCCTGGCGCCACCGCGGCGACGGCACCGGGCACGTCGGCCACGAAGGCCGCCAGTGCGGGCAGGGGCAGGGTCACATCCAGCTTGTGGGGCACCCCGAGGGCGTTGACCGCCTCGGTGTGGGCCTCCCGGTAGCGCCACAACGACTCCCGCCGGCCGGCGTCGTCGGCCACGACCGCGTCGACCGCGTCGATGACGCCGAGGTCCTCGACCTCGCCGGCCCACTCGACGAGGAGGTAGGCGGGCGCGGCGGCCAGCGGCCGGGCCACGCCGAGGAAGTCGCACACCAGTTGCATGCCGTCGTCGAGGAACAGCTCGGCGGCCTCGAGCACCACGCCGGCCCGCCGGAGCGTGCCCACCGCCCCCAAGGCGGCAGCGACGCCCTCGACGGCGACCAGGGCCGTACAGCGTTCAACGACCGGGGCGACGAGGCGGAGCCGTACGGCCGTCACCACCCCGAGGGTGCCTTCGCTTCCGCACAGCAGGGCGGCCAGGTCGTAGCCGGTGTTGTCCTTGCGCAGGCCGCCCAGGTGGGAGACGACGGTGCCGTCGCCGAGGACGGCCTCGACCCCGGCCAGTTGGTCCCGCATGCCGCCATGGCGGAGGAACGCCAGGCCACCGGCGTTGGTGGCGACCATGCCGCCGATGGTCGCGCTGTCGCGGGCGGCCAGATCGATGCCGACGGCCCACCCGGACGCCACGGCGTGGGCCTGGACGGCGGCGAGGGTGACCCCGGCACCGACGGTGACCTGGCCGGCGAGTTCGTCGATGGGCCCCAGCCCGTTCAGTCGTCGCAGGCTCAGCACCACCTCACCGGCGAGCGGCACGCTGCCGCCCACCAGGCCGGTGTTGCCACCCTGGGGCACCAACGCCACGCCGGCGGCACCGCACGCCTGGACGACGGCCGCCACCTCCTCGGTGGAGCCCGGTCGCACGACGGCCGGGGTCGTGCCGAGGAACCGGCCCGTCCAGTCGAGCTCGTAGCCCGCCCGCACGTCGGGTTCGACCAGCACGTGGGCCTCACCCACCGCCTCGCGAAAGCGCGCCAGGAGGTCGTCCACGCCTGGAGGTTAGGGGTGACGCGTCGACGGCCGACCCCCGGAGGGGCCGGCCGTCGACGCGGGACCGGTGGGCTGCGGCGGCATCGTTGGCGCCAGGGCCCACCGGTCCTCTTGGGGAGCTGTCAGGCGACCTTGCGCAGGATCGGCGCGTGGTGGCCGAGGGTCTCGTCCGACATCGCCCGGTCGTGGGTGACGTAGCTGAACAGCGCACGCCAGGGCACGGTGAGGCCGGCCACGATGAAGCCGGTCATCCACATGCCGAGGTCGCGGTCGCGAATGGCGGCACCGAACCCGTCGAACATCGAGTAGTCGAGCCAGAACACGGCGCCGACAGCGATGACGAAGGTGAGCAGCGACCGCATTCGGCCGGCGATGGCGATGTTGTCAGCGAGGAAGTCCACGAGCTTGATCGTGGCCAGTGCGAGCAGGGCGACGATGGCGAACGTGTACATGGAACGCTCCTCTCGGCGAGCGGGCCGTGCTGTGGGGTTGTGTCCCGCTCACCTCTTCCGACCCGCGGCCGGCGGCGAAGTGACATGACGATGTCATGTCGCTCCTGTTGCTGGTGTTGTTCGTGCGGTTCGGGCGGTTCGGGCACACTGATCGTGTGACCGGCGGCTTCGATGATCCCGAGCTGGCCGACGACCTCGTGGGGGTGGCGTCGGCGCGGCTGCTCGCCGCCGACGTGCCCCGGGCTGAGCGACTCGATGCGCTCCGCCTGCTCGGCGTGCTCGCCACCGTGGCCGACGCCCAGAAGCGGGTGCGCCGGCCGCTGCGGGAGCTGGCCCGGGAGTTCGACCTGCCGGCCGACGAGGTCGAGGCCTGGTTGGCCCATCTCCTCGACGTGGAGGTCGTGCGGTGGGAGGGGGGCATGCTCGAGCTCGCCGCCCTCGAACCACCGGCCGCTGGTGGCCTCCGGCTGCACGACTTCCTCGCCCTGGCCAGCGATCCCGACCCGCGGCCCCGCCGCCGGTCCGTTCCCCTCCGACCGGCCGGCCTGCTCCTCGCCGCCGCCGCCATCGTGGCGCTCGTCCTGCTCGGACCGGCGGTGGTGCGCGACCGATCGACTCCGGTGTCGGCCGACCACCAGGTGGCGTCCGAGGTGCCGACCACCAAGGGCACGGTCGGTCGGCCGCCGGCCACGCACACGACGGTTCCGCCTGCCAGCGCCGCGCCCGGTGCCATCCAGCAGGGGCCCGTGCCGACGCCCAGCACCTCCATCGGGGCCCTCCCGTGCCCGACCGGTTCGCCCATCCTGCAGGTGCTGCGGGTCACGCCACGGGCCGGGAAGCTGGTGGTCGAAGGGCAGGTCCGCAACCCTGCCTCCGAGGGCGTCGTCCTCCGCAGCTTCACCCTCCGCGCCGCCATCGGCGGGGGCGAAGTCACCGCGCCCGGCACCACCCACGAGCTCCTCGTGCCCCGCCTCTCGACCGTTCCCTGGGAGGCCGAGCTGCCGGTGGCCGTCCCGCTCGGGACCACGGTGGGGGTGACGTTGGGCGACTGGGACTGGCGCGACTCGGCCCTGTCCTCGGTGTGCCCCTCGTCGTAGGTCCGGCCGTCGCTACGGGCCGTCGTGGCAGGCAGGGGATTGCTGTCACATTGTCGAACCTTCGGTCGCTCACACGATGACTGGGAGGTTGTGTGGCGGCACGGCTCATCGTGCTGGGCAGACAAGGGGCCGGCAAGGGGACACAGTGCGCACGGCTGGCCACTCGGCTCGGCGTGAGCCATCTCTCCACCGGCGACCTCTTCCGGGCCGAGATCGCAACCGGCTCGCCGCTCGGCCGCCAACTCGATCGCTACGTGTCGACCGGGGATCTGGTCCCCGACGACGTGGTGCTCGACGTGGTCGCCGCCAACCTCGGTAGCGCCGCCCTGCGGGCGCGTGGCTACCTGCTCGACGGCTTTCCCCGGACGCTGGCCCAGGCGCAAGCGCTCTTCGAGGTGCTCGGCGCCGGAGCTGCCGATCTGGCCCTGGAGATCGACGTGCCGGTGGAGGTGGTCGGAGCCCGCCTGGCCGCCCGACGAATCTGCACCGCGTGCCGGTCCGTCGCTGCCGCTCGCGACGGCCAACTTCGGTGCGACGCCTGCGGCGGCCGGCTCGAACGCCGCGCCGACGACCACGACGAAGCCATCGCCCGCCGACTCTGGCTGTACGACGAGCAGGCAGGGCCACTCCTGGTCTGGCTCGACTCCCAAGGCATCCTCGTCACTGTCGACGGCGTGGGACGGCCGGACGCGGTGCACGACCGGATCTACGCCGCCGTGGCCCAGCGGGTGCCGGCCATCCGAGCCCCCGTCACCTGACCGCTACCGTCCCGGCGTGACAACGCGCCGGCGGGGCGTCGCCCTCCTCCTCCCCTTTCTGCTGTCCCTCCTCGTCGCCGTCCCGGTGGCCGCCGCGGCCGACCCGGATCGGCTCGACGCTCGAGGCCTCGCCGTCGACGCCGGCGCGCCGTCCCTGCCTGCCGGCGATCGCTACGTCGGCATCGCCGCTGCCCCGAACGGCGGCTACTGGTTGGCCTCGGCCGGCGGTGGCGTCTACAGCCAGGGCGGCGCTCAGTTCCACGGGTCGGCTGGCGCGATGAAGCGGAGCGCCCCCATCATCGGCATCGCCGCCCGCCCGACCGGTGACGGCTACTGGCTGGTCGGCGTCGACGGCGCCGTCTACAGCTTCGGGAGGGCCGCCCACCTCGGCGGCCTGGCCGGCCGCAACCTCCGCGACCCGATCGTCGGCATGGCCGCCACCCCGTCGGGCAACGGCTACTGGCTCGTGTCCGCCGACGGCGGCGTGTTCAGCTTCGGCGACGCCGCCTTCGCCGGTTCTCTGGGCGGTCGGCACCTGGTGGCCCCCATCGTGGGAATGGCCGCCCCAGCCTCGGGCGGCTACTGGCTGGTGGCCAGCGACGGTGGGGTGTTCTCCTTCGGCGGGGCGCCGTTCCTCGGCTCGGCGGCCGGCACCCTGCTCGCCTCCCCCATCATCGGCATGGCCACCACCGGAGCGGGGGACGGCTACTGGCTGGCTGCCGGTGACGGCGGCGTCTTCACCTACGGCAGGGCCCGGTTCGCGGGCGCCGGCAGCCCGTCGTCCGAGACGGTCACCGGCGTCACCGCCACGGCCGGCGGCGGCTATCTCCTGGTCCGTTCGCCGTCAGGCCCACCGGCGCCGATCGGCTCGGGCCGCGGGCGGCGCGTCGTCTACAGCAACCCACTCCAACGGGTGTGGCTCGTGGGCACCAGTGGCCAGGTCGAGCGCACGTACCTGGTGTCGGGTCGCAAGGGTGAGCCGGCCGTCGGCACCTACCGCGTGTACTCGAAGTCGCTTGTGACCAGCGCCGGCCACGACGGCATCACCATGCGCAAGATGGTCCGCTTCGCCCACGGCGACACGCTGGCGATCGGTTTCCACGACATCCCGCGCTCGGCCGACGGGCGACCGTTGCAGACCGACGACGACCTGGGTGGCTACCGCAGCTCGGGCTGCGTCCGCCAGGGCACCAACGACGCCAACGCCCTGTGGGACTGGGCGCCGATCGGCACCACGGTCGTCGTGATCTACTGAGGGCGAGCCGTCAGGCCAGCCCTCCATGAGCATCGCGTCCTTCGCTCCGGCGCGCCCGACGGGAGTTGGCGCCAGGGCCACTGAGTTAGCTTCCGGACATGGCTGACCTGACGATCTGGCACAACCCCCGCTGCTCGAAGTCCCGGACCACGCTCGGGATCCTCGAGGAGCACGGCGTCGAGGCCGAGGTGGTCAAGTACCTCGACGACGCGCCCAGCCGGGCTGAGCTCGAGCGGGTGCTCGGACTCCTCGGGACCGACGACCCCACGGCCATGGCCCGCACCGGTGAGGCCCGGTGGAAGGAGCTCGGGCTCGACGGGGCCGACCGCGACGCCGTCCTCGACGCGATGGCCGCCAACCCCATCCTCATCGAGCGACCCATCGTGATCCGCGGCGATCGCGCCGTGGTCGGCCGGCCGCCCGAGAAGGTCCTCGAGCTGCTCGACTGAACTAGACGGACGCGGTGACGCGCTCGGCGCGGGCCTCTCGGCGCTCAGCCATGCGGCGTCCGGCCTTGCCCACCTTGGCGATGTGCCCGACGCACTTGTCGCGGGCCTGCTCGGCCTCGGGGCTCAGCCCCTCGAGCGACTCGATGGCCCACGCCCCCAGCACCACCGGCTGCAGGATGTGGTCGTGGTGGGCGGCGAAGTCGTAGATGCCGGCGAGGGCGATGGCCTTGGCATGGCCAGCGAAGTCGGGGATGCCGGTGCCCGGCATGGCGAACCCGCGCACGTTGCGGTCGATGGCCAGCATGGTGGTCGACGGGTCGCGCTCGAGCAGAGCCGAGCACAAATCGCGGTAGAAGACGTGGTGCAGGTACTCGTCGCCGGCGACGCGGGCCATGACCTTGCTGCCAGCCGGGTCGGTCATGAGCCGGCCGGTGTTGCCATGGGCGATGCGGGTGGCCAGCTCCTGAAGCGCCACGTAGACCAGCCCGTCGGCCACGGTCTCGGGCTGCGGCACCTCACCCTTGGTGATCTGGGCCATCCGGCCCCGCTCGAGGGCGATGGGGTCGACCATCCGGGTGACGGTGAGGTAGTCGCGGATCACGATGGCGTGGCGACCCTCCTCGGCAGTCCAGCGGCGGGTCCAGAACCCCCACGGGTCGTCCTCGGTGAAGAGGTGGTCGATGGTGCGGAAGTAGTGCGGGAGGTTGTCCTCCGTGAGGAGGTTCACGAACAGCGACGACCGCACGGCCTCATCCATCGGGGCTTCGCCGGGCGTCCAGTCGACGCCCGGCTCGAAGTCACGCCCTTGGCTCCACGGCACCAATTCGTGCGGGAACCACTCCTTGGCGTTCGTGAGGTGACGCTCGACCAACTGCCGAGCGGTCGGTGCAAGGTCATGCAGGACGGCCGAGCTATCGGTCATGCGAGGCATCCTACCTACTGGTCGGTAGGGAGCAAACACCGCAGGGCCACGCGAATGGGGGAGGTCGTCGGGACGCTGGGCCCGGTACTGGGTCGAAGCCGCAAGACCACGCGGTTGCGGGGTGCTCCCCATTCGACCCAGACGGACACTACGGGCATGGCCGTCGTCGGCGACATCGCTGCGTACCCCGCGTTCACGATCAAGCAGGACGCCTCCGTTGTCGCGGCCGCCCGGGTGATGCGGGACGAAGAGGTCGGCGACGTCATGGTGGTCGACAGCGACGGCCGGCTGGTTGGCATGCTCACGGACCGGGACGTGGCCGTGCGGGTGGTCGCTGCCGGTCGCGACCCGGAGACCACCACGGTGGCCGAGGTCTGCACGCCGGACCCCATCTCCATCCGGGGCGTGGCGCCGCTCGAGGAAGCCGAGCACCTCCTCCGTACGCATCTGATCCACCGGCTGCCGGTCGTCGACGCGGACGGTCGCCCCATCGGCCTGGTGTCCCTGGAGGACTTGGCGGTGACCTCGTACGTCGAGGATCACGAGCTCCGCGACCTGGTGAAGGCCATCGCCCGCTCCTACCAGTTGCGTTCGACCGCCATCCCCTGATCGATCGCGGATTGCGCGCGCTCAAAGGCTCGGGCGCCTTCGGCGAGCCTTCGGAACAGCGGCATCCGGCCCGCCGACTCCCGCGCAGCCCAGCGGTGCGGCCGGTCTCCCTCGTGCCGGCTCTGCCTGCTGGCAAGGGCCGAATGCCGCTGCTCGCTACGGCTTGATCACTTTGGGGAACGTCAGTCGGGCGTGAGCACGTCGACCGCTTGCCAGCAGTACCAGGCCACGATCGAGCGGTAGGGCCGGAAGCGCTCCCCCAGGTCTTCCAGCTCGAGCGGCGACGGTGGGCCGCCGAGGCCGAAGATGCGCCCGTAGCCGTTGCGGACGCCGAGGTCGCCGGTTGGCCACACGTCGAGCCGGCCGAGCTGGAACATCAGGAACATCTCCGCCGTCCACCGCCCGATGCCCCAGACCCGGGACAGCTCGGCGACGACCTCGTCCTCGCCCCGCCGCGTCATGGTTGCGAGCTTCACGTCGCCCATCACGACGCGGTCGGCCAGGTCGAGGATGGCCTTGGCCTTGGCGCCCGAGAGGCCGGCCGTGCGCAGCCGCTCCTCCCCCACGCTCAGCACGGCAGGGGGCGTGAACGGTCCGTCGACCAGGGCCCGGGTCCGGGTCCAGATGGCGAGCGCCGCCTTGCCAGCCAGCTGCTGGAAGGCGATCGAGCGAGCCAGGGCTTCGAAGTGCGACCCCCTGCGGCGGCCCGTACCGATCGGGCACGGACCGGTCTTGGCGACGATCGCGGCCAGCGCCGGCTCTCGGCGGACGAGCTCCGCCTCGGCGGCCAGCACCTCGGGCGTGGGGACGATCACCGCCACGGGCAGTGCCGGCAGCCGCTGTCGCAGCAGGCGCCCGTCGCCAGCAGCGTCGCCGAGGTGAACACGAACAAGCCGGTCTCCGGATCGAGATAGCCCGGTTCCCCGGACGCGACGGCGCGGTCGTGAGCGGCCTGCACCGGGTCGGGTTCGCCGGTGGTCAGGAGGCCGGAACCTCCCGCACGTCCGAGTCCGGCGTCGGGGACGGGACGACCATGATCGGGATCTCCGGCACCGGACCCCACGCCACGGCCGACTTGGAGAAGCCCTGGGCGATGGCGATGGTGAGCGTGAGCTCGGCGACCTGGGCGGGCGTGAACGCAGCCTCGATGTCGGGCCGAACCTTGGCCGCCTGGGATGCCGGGTGGCCGATGATGGCGTCGGCCCACCGCAGCGTGGTCTTCCAGTTGTCGGGCAGCCCCGACGTCTCGTAGCCGTCCTCGATCTGCTCGACCAGATCCTCGGTCAGACCACCGTCGCGGGCGCCCTCGAAGCGCAGGTTGCGGCAGATCGCGCACCCGGTGACCCGGGCGTTGCGCAGCCGGCCGACCTCCTTGGTCGCCTGGTCGAGCGCGCCCTCCTGCCACAGCGTCCCGTAGAAGCGGTTGAAGGTGGCGAACAGCTCTGGCGCGTGGTCGAAGATCGACTGTTCGCCGGGCGGTGTGCGTCCCATGGCTAGACCTCCTGGCTGATGAGGGCGACCCGGGTGCGGGCCAGGGCTTCGAATACGGCGATGGCGGTGGTGAACGTGCCGCACTGTCGGGGATCGAGCACACCGCGCAGGGCGGCGGCGTCCTCGTCGGTGATGCCGCTCGGATCGATCACGAACTGCTCGGACCACCGCATGACGACGCGGGTTCGATCGTCGAGCTCGGGCGCCGACGTCCAGGAGCGGGCCGTCTCGGCGATGGCTTCGTCGCCCGGAGCGACCTCGTCCCCCACCAGCTGGGCGGTCCGTGCCCGCACCAGGCGGAGCAGGTCTGCGTCCACGCTGCCGTCCCACAGCCCGGCCTCCAGCTCGACGAGCCGGGCGTGGATCGGCGGGGTGAGTCCGGCGTCGGCCAACCAGTCGAGGGTCACGGCCGGCACCGTACCGCCCCTACGGCACGAAGGCGCCGACGAACGCCAAGGTGGCGAACGCGGTCAGTGCCGCGCCGGAGGCGATCAGCGCGTAGCGCTCGAGAAGCGGCGGCCGCAGGACCATGGCGAGCGCAAGCACCAGCGGGAAGGCGGCCAAGCCGTACCGCTCGAACGAGCCCAACGTGTGCCCCGTCAGGGCCGACAACAGGAGCACGGCCGACCAGGCGCCGTAGGAGACGGGCAGGCAGCGGAAGGCGAGCACGAGCAGCACGGCGAACACGGCGATCCACGGGACGTGAAGTCCCTCGCCCAGAGCGCCGCCGTCGATCGAGCGCACGGCGTGCCAGATCGTCGACAGCGGGTTGGCGTAGCCGCCACGGAGGTCGGGCGAGTTCTGGAGGCGCAGCGGCAACTCCCAGTCGCCGTAGACGTGGCCGACCCAGAGCAGGTAGACGAGCCCACCGGCTATCGGCGAGGCCACGGCCGCCGCCCGGGCCACCCGGCCCCGCCACGGGGCCTGGCGCAACAGGCGCGCACCTTCGATCAGGGCGGGGAGAGCCAGTGTCATGCCTACCGGGCGACTGAGCCCGGCCAGCACGCCGAGGGCGGCGGCCACCCACCACCGACCCTGTCGGATGGCGAGGAAGAAGCCGATGGCAAACATCAGCAGCACGGCCTCGGCATAGCCCAGCACGAGCACGGTGGCCGGCGGCAACAGGGCGAGGAGCCAGGTCGCACGTCGGGCCGTGGCCCGGTCGCCGGTCTCGTGCAACGTGAGTCGGTACAGGAGCACGGCGGCCACCAGCGCGGCCACCTGCACCAGCACGATCAGGGCCAGGCCGACATGGCCGAACAGTGGGCCGCTCAGGGCCCGTGCCGCCAGCGGGAGAAGGGGGAAGAAGCGCAGCCCCTCCCTCGCCACGCCGTGGTAGCCGTAGTCGGCGATGTCGCGGTAGAACGCCGCGTCCCAGGCGAACAGCCCCTGGTGGAGCTGGATGGTTCGTCCGCCGGCGCGCAGCTCGTCGGTGGCGACCAGCGCGGTCATGAAGCCGAGGCCGACGGCGACCCGGGCGAGGATCCAGCCCGGCAGGGCGGCGACCAGACCCTCGTCGCGGAGGAGGCGCCTCACCCGGATCCGTACTGGTACAGCCACATGTGCTCGAACTGCGAGCCCGACGCCACGACGGCGTGCCCCCCTGGTCGCAGCTCCACCAGGTCGGCGGCGATTGCCTGGCAGGTGCCCTTCACCGTCCGGTACCCGCCCGACCACACGAACCAGATGCCATGGCCACCGGCCCGCTCGTCCAAGCGGCGGGCGAAGTCCTGGTGGCCGACGCTCTGCTGGCGCTCGGCGTAGTCCACCCAATTCACGAGGTGGGGGTCGCTGAAGTCCGGGAAGTCGACCAGATCGAAGCTGTCGGGCAGGAGGCGGCTGACGGACGGCCCCAGCTGGTCGGGGCAGAAGGCCACCACGTCACCGGGCCGGCCCTGGGCGGCGATGTACGACGCCACCTGTCCGGCCTGCGTCCGATCGGTGGCCGCGTTGCGCACCCCGCCCAGCAGGCCGAGGAGGGCGAGCACGACGAGGAAGCCGCCCCGGACCCGCACGTCGGCGAACACGCTGGTGCCGAAGGCGGCCAGCAGCACCACGATGGGGAACACCACCGCCGTGTACCGGCTGGCGAAGGCACCAGAGGTCGCATAGCCGGCGACCACGGCGAGGAGCATGGTGGACGTGACGACGAAGACCTCGGGCCGGGCGTGCGGCCGGGTGCCGAGCTCGACCTCGATCCGGCGATGGTCGAGGGCCCGCCCCATCAGGGCCAGGACCACGAGCAGCAGCAGGCCGATGCCGAGGAGCTGCGCCTCGCCGTTGGGCCCGCCGCCCCAATCGGTGAACGAGATGGAGAAGACGTTGGTGGGCCGCTCCGGGCGGCCCCACGGGGTGCCGGTGTGGGCGGCCTGGTCGAGGAACGAGGGCAGCCACGGCAGGAACAGCACGGCACCGGCGACCATCGCCAGCGTCACCCGCAGGGCGGCGGGCTTCCCGCGGCGCCACAGCAACAGCAGCAGCGCGGCGGTCGAGGCCAGCAGGTAGAAGGCCCAGTAGTGGGTGAGGGCGAGCAACCCGCTGAGCACGGCGACGCCGGCCAGGCGAAGGAGCGTGGGGCGTTCGAGGGCGGCTCGTACGAGCAGCCAGCCGGCGACCACGAGCAACATGGCGAGCGAGTACATGCGGGTCTCGGTCGAGTACCGGATGGCGAACGGGGAGGTGGCCAGCAGCACGACGGCAGCCGTGGCGACCACCCGTCCTCCGTAGCGCCGACCCGCCACCCAGAGCAGGGGCAGGGTGGCGATGCCGAACACGGCCGACAGCGAGCGCACCGCCTCGTTGCCCTCGCCGAAGAGCTTCATCCAGACGTGGAGCAGGAGGTAGTAGAGCGGCGGGTGGCCGTCGTGACGGAGCTGTTCGAACATCGCCGACAGCGGCAGCCGGGCGGTCTGAACGGTGAGCGCCTCGTCGAGCCACAGCTCCGAGCGGGTGTAGAGACGCAGGGCGACGCCGGCCAGCAGGGCGACGGCCACGAGCGCGGGGCCGACCATGGCGGATCGCGATCGATTGGTACCGACGGTGGTGGACGGCGATCGGGTGATCTGGCTGGTCGACATCGGCCCGGAGGGTACGGGATGGCGATTTCCGGCGCGCGAACGACGTATCAGTACTCTGACCAAGCCCTAACCCCACGTTCCGAGCAGGTCCGATGTCTGATGGTTCGTCTTCTCCCCCTGTGCCCAACGTCGTCGTCGTCGGAGCCGGCCCGGCCGGGCTCACGGCCGCCTACCAGCTGACCAAGGCGGGCGTGGCGTCGACGATCCTGGAAGGAACCGACCAGGTCGGGGGCATCAGCCGGACCGTCGAGCGCGACGGTTGGCGGTTCGACATCGGCGGCCACCGCTTCTTCACCAAGGTGAAGGAGGTCGAAGCCCTGTGGCACGAGATCCTCCCGGCCGAGGATTTCCTCCTGCGGCCGCGGATGAGCCGGATCTTCTACAACGGCAAGTACTACGACTACCCGCTCAAGGCCAGCAACGCCCTGCGCAACCTCGGTGTGATCGAGGCCGTGCGCTGCGTCCTCTCCTACGCCTGGGCCCGGGTCCGTCCCCCGAAGAACATCGACAAGCTCGGCGGTTGGGTCACGTCCCGCTTCGGCAAGCGGCTCTACGACCACTTCTTCAAGACCTACAACGAGAAGGTCTGGGGTGTGTCGGCCGACGAGATCGAGGCCGATTGGGCGGCACAGCGGATCAAGAACCTCTCGCTGCTGAACGCCATCACCAACGCCATCCTCCCGAGGCGGAACCAGAAGGACATCACCTCGCTGATCGAGGAGTTCGAGTACCCGAAGTACGGCCCCGGGATGATGTGGGAGGTGTGCCGCGACAAGGTCGTGGCCGCCGGGTGCGAGGTCGTCATGGAGTCCAAGGTTCGGACGATCCGCCATCGGGACGGGCATGCCTACGAGGTCGTCGGCACCACCCCCGATGGAACCGAGACGACCTACGCCGCCGACGAGGTCATCTCGACGATGCCGATCTCGAAGCTGCTCAAGGCCATGGACCCGCCCGTGCCGCCCGACGTCCAGGCTGCAGCCGACGGCCTGAAGTTCCGCGACTTCCTCACCGTGGCCCTGGTCGTGCCCGACGAGGGCATCTTCCCGGACAACTGGATCTACATCCATGCACCCGAGGTCGAGGTCGGGCGCATCCAGAACTTCGGCTCGTGGTCGCCGTACATGGTCAAGGACGGCCGCACGTGCCTCGGCATGGAGTACTTCGTGTTCGAGGGCGACGAGCACTGGACCATGAGTGACAAGGACCTGATCGCGCTCGGCAAGCGGGAGCTGGCCCACATCGGGCTGGTCCCCGAGCACAAGGTCGAGGCCGGCTACGTGGTGCGGATGCCGAAGGCATATCCGTTCTACGACGCCACCTACAAGGCCAACGTCCAGACGCTGCGCGACTGGCTCGAGGAGCACGCCCCGAACGTCCACCCGGTCGGCCGGAACGGCATGCACAAGTACAACAACCAGGACCACTCGATGCTGACGGCGATGCTCACCGTCGAGAACATCCTCGGGATCGGCAAGCACGACATCTGGGCCGTCAACGTGGAAGAGGAGTACCACGAGGAGGCGCTGTCCGAGGGCCCGGAGGACGCCGGCCTGGCATCCGACGCCGCGATCGTGAAGTAGGAACCGGACCTCTCCACCTCCTCTTCCTAGGATGAGCGCGTGAGCACGGGGGATGCGGTGGTCGAGCCGCGCAAAGGGGCGTGGTTCCCGTGCTTCGACGGGCTGCGGGCCATTGCCGCGGTGACCGTGGTCTTCCACCACGCCGGCTTTGCGACCGGCGCCAGCTTCCGTTCGGGCGGGAGCTATCTGGCCCGCATGGACTCGGGCGTCACGGTGTTCTTCCTGATCTCGGGCTTCCTGCTGTACCGACCCTTCGTCGCCGCCCACCTCGACGAGCGCGAGCCCATGCCGGCCCGGCGGTTCTACCGGCGGCGCCTCCTGCGGATCTTCCCGGCCTACTGGGTGGCCCTGACCGGCGTGGTGCTGTTCTTCGGCGTCTCCTTGCCGGCGTTCACCGACGCGTGGGTGCACTACGGGCTGTTCCAGATCTACGACATCCACCGCTACTTCAACGCCATCTCCCAGTCATGGACGCTGGCCACCGAGCTGAGCTTCTACCTGGTCGTGCCGGGGTTCGCGTGGCTCGTCCGACACCTGGCAGGTGACCGCGACCGCCGGGGCCGTGTGCGGGTCGAGCTCGTCGTGCTGGCCGTCGTGTTCGCCGCCAGCCTCGGCGTGCGCTCGCTGCTGTTCCCCGTGTCGCCCGACTCGTCGTCGTGGCACGTCCTCCTTCGCTACTGGTTGCCGGCCAACATGGACCTGTTCGCGGTGGGCATGGCCATGGCTGTCGGCAGCGTGGCTCTCGCCGGCCGCGATCGGGCGGCCGACGGACCGTTCACCAGGGCCTTCCCGTACGTGTCGTGGGGTCTCGGGCTCGTCGCCTTCTGGGTGGTGGCCAACCACGCCGGGCTGCCGCTCGGGCTGAAGGACGCCTCCCCCGCCGGCGAGTGGGCGAAGCACCTGCTGTACCTGGCCTACGCCCTCGGCCTGGTCGCCCCCGCCGTGTTCGGACCCCAGGACAAGAGCCTGGTGCGTCGGCTGCTTCGGTTCTCGCCGCTGGCGGGCCTCGGCGTCATCTCCTACGGGATCTACCTGTGGCATCAGGCCTGGATCCACCAGGTCAGCCTCTGGGGTCACCACGAGCTGTTCCGGACGCCGTACTGGCAGGTCACCCTGCCGGCCCTGGCCCTGACCGTGGTCACGGCCACCGCCAGCTACTGGCTCGTCGAGAAGCCGCTCCTCCGGTTGAAGGACCGTCCGGGCCGGGCGGCGGCAGCGCCCGCCCCCGAGGCCGTGGTGGCCACGGCGCCCGCTCCGTGACCGCCACCGCCGAGGAACGCTCGGCCGGCCTCGAGTCGGCCGCCGGTCGCAATCCCCGCTTCCCTTGCATCGAGGGTCTGCGGGCGGTGGCCGCGGTCGCCGTGCTCGTCCACCATGTCGCCGGAACGACCGGCGCCGTCACGTCGACGGCGTGGGGCTATGTGTTCGCCCATCTCGACGCCGGCGTCAGCGTGTTCTTCGTGCTCTCCGGCTTCCTGCTGTACCGCCCGTTCGCCGCCGCCCATGTCGACGGACGGCCCGGCCCTGGCCTGCGCCGCTACACCAGCCGGCGCTTCCTGCGGATCTTCCCGGCCTACTGGCTGGCCCTCGCCGCCGTGTTCTTCGTGCTGGGCACGGTGGAGTACGGCGACAACCGGTCGCTGGCCATGTACTTCGGCCTGGTCCACATCTACTCCAAGGCCCACGTGCTGGGCGGCATCATCCCGGCCTGGAGCCTTGCCACCGAGCTCAGCTTCTACGTCTTCCTGCCCCTCTACGCCCTGGTCCTGGGCCGGCTGGCCCGGCGGGCCTCGAGGCCGCTGGTGGTCGAGACGGTCGGCGTCGTTCTCCTCTGGGTCACCGGGATCACCGTGCACTCGCTGCTGCTGGCCACCCACGACGCGGCCACGCCCGCCACCTTGTGGCTCCCCAGTCAGATCGACCTGTTCGCGCTCGGGATGCTGCTGGCCGTAGGCCACGTGGCCCATGAGCGCGGCCGGCGGGTGGTCCCCTTCGAGGCCGCCGGCCGCTGGCCCGGTTGGACGTGGGCTTTGGCGTGCGTCCCGTTCTGGATCGCCGCCACCCAGCTTCACCTCCCCCGGGAGTTCGGCGACATCCCCAAGGTCGGCGAGATCGGACGCCAGCTCTGCTACGGGTTCACCGCCCTCCTGCTGGTGACTCCGGCCGTGTTCGGCGACCAGTCGACGGGCTGGCCCCGGCGACTGCTTCGACTCCGGCCAGTGGCATTCGTGGGCCTCGTCTCCTACGGCGTGTTCCTCTGGCACTTCGACCTGCTGCACTTCCTCGAGAAGCACGGCGCCCTCCACTGGGTGCCCCAGGCCCGCTTCCTCAGCGTCCTCGCCATCGACCTGGGCGCCGCCATCGTGATCGCCTGGCTGAGCTGGGTGCTGGTCGAGGCTCCGCTGGCCGGTCGCGGTCGCCGAGTCGCCACCACCCCCCGCCTACCCTGATGCCCGTGCCGGCCGACACCCTCGTCATCATCCCGGCGTACAACGAGGAAGCGGCCCTGCCCGCCGTGCTCGCCGCCCTCCGCACCCGCTTCCCCGACTTCGACATCGTCGTGGTCGACGACGGCTCGAAGGACCGCACCAGCGAGGCGGCCCGCCTGGGTGGAGCCGCTGTCGTCACCCTGCCCTTCAACCTCGGCGTGGGCGGCGCCCTGCGCACCGGCTTCCGTTACGCCGTGCGCCAGGGTTACCTCCGGGCCGTCCAGCTCGACGCCGACGGACAGCACGAGGCCGAGGAGGTCGACGCCCTGCTGGCCGCCCTCGACGGTGGCGCCGACCTGGTGATCGGCAGTCGGTTCGCCAGCGGTGCCGGCGAGTACGAGGTGGGCCGGTCGCGCCGGTCGGCCATGCGCTTCATGCAGCAGGGGGTGCGCCTGCTGTCGGGCCAGACCTTCACCGACACATCGTCGGGCTTCCGGGCCTTTGGTCCCGACGCGCTCGCGCTGTTCGCGGCGCAGTACCCGGTCGACTTCCTCAGCGACTCGGTGGAGGCGCTGCTGGCCGCTCTTGCCGCCGGGCTGATCGTGGTCGAGGTCCCGGTGCAGATGAACGAGCGGGCCGGCGGAGTGCCGTCGACCAGGGCCCTGAAGCTCGTCTACCACTACCTCCGACTGCTGGTGGTCATGACGGCCACCGCGCCGCGTCGGAGAAAGGCGGTCGTGCGATGAGCTTTCGGGCCCACCTGTTGGTCGTACTGATCGCCGCCCTGCCGGCGCTCTTCGTGCTCCGCCTCGTGCGTACACGGGCCATGCGGGCCAAGTACTCGCTCTTGTGGCTGGCGGTGGGCGCCGTGCTCATGATCACGGCGATCTTCCCCGGGCTGGTCGACCGGGCCAGCTCGGCGCTCGGGATCTCGTACCCGCCGGCCGTCTACCTGATGATCGCCATCGTGTTCCTGCTCATGGTGGTGATGCACTTCTCGTGGGAGCTGTCCCGGCTCGAGGAGCGCACCCGCACCCTTGCCGAGGAGATCGCCCTGCTGCGCGCCACCCGTCCCGACGACGAGCAGGTCAAGCCGTGATCACGTGGTGGAAGGCTCGCCGCTTCCGGACCCAGCTGGCGCTGATCATGGCCCTCGGCCTGGTCATCCGCGTGCTCTACCTCATGTTCGTCACCCGCGACGACCGGCTCTGGGGCGACGCCTACGCCTACTACTGGTCGGGCCGGCTGTTGGCCGAGGGCCACGGCTTCATCCAGCCCTTGCCGTGGAACGCCCACCACATCCGCATCGAGTCGCCGGACCGGCCCCCTGGCTACTTCCTGTTCCTGGCCTTCTGGTCGTTGATCGGGATCAAGAGCTGGCTGGCTCAGCGCTTCTTCTCGGCCCTCTTGGGCGTGGCCACCATCGCCGTGGTCGGCCTGCTCGGCAAGGAGATCTCGGGCAAGCGGGTCGGCCTCGTGGCCGCCTTCATCGCCGCGGTGTATCCGAACTTCTGGCTGCACGACGGCATGGGCATGTCGGAGACCCAGACGATCCTCACCGTCGCTCTCTGCCTGCTGCTCGCCTACCGCTACTGGAAGCAGCCGAGCTGGCAGCGGGCTGCGTGGCTCGGCGTCAGCGGCGGCGTCGGCGCGCTCACCCATCCCGACACCGCGCTCATCCTCGCCCTGCTCGGGGTGAGCGTGGTCATCCTGGCCAAGGGCGAGGCGTGGAAGCGGCGGCTGGGCCACTTCGCCCTGGTCGGCGCGGCCGGGGTGCTGGTGATCAGCCCCTGGGTGGTCCGCAACCTGGTGACGTTCGACGAGCCCGTCTACCTCTCGACCGGCCTCGACATCACGATGGCGGTGACCAACTGCGACGAGACCTACAACGGCTACTTCCGCGCCTTCTGGTACATGCCGTGCGCCACCAACCACACGCCGCCGGAAGGCGACCTGTCCGTGCAGGCCGTGTACTGGCGCCACCTGGCCCTCGACTACATGAGCGCCCACAAAGGCGAGCTCCCCGGCGTCATCGCCGCCCGGGTGGGTCGCATGTGGGGCCTCTACCGGCCGGTTCAGCAAGTGAAGCTCAACATCCTCGAAGGCCACCGCACCTGGATCTCGTGGACGGGGCTCGGCTTCTTCTACGTGCTGACGCCGTCGGCCATCGCCGGGCTGGTGCTGCTCCGACGGCGCCGGGTGCCGATCCTCCCGCTGCTGGCGCCGGTGCTCACGGTCACCTTCTCCGCCATCATCACGTTCGGCAACACCCGCTACCGGGCCGCGGCCGAGCTCACGCTCGCCATCGGCGCGGCCATCGCGTTCGTCGCGCTGGTCGAGCACCTGCAGTCCCGGCGAGTGACCCCGGTCGAGGCCCCGCCGCCCGAGGACGACCGCGCCCTCGCCGATGCGGCGGTGTAGCACCACCCTCCTCGTCCTCGGCCTGCTGGCCGCCGGCTGTGGCGGCTCGTCGAAGGCAGCGATCGAGGTGAAGACGCCGGCGATCGTGCGGACCACACCGGTCCTGCCCGTGATCGACGCGGCGATGAAGGAGCGGCTCCGGGCCGTGCTCGCGACGGGGGCGACCAAGGGCAACCGCCCCGACGTGTTCTCCAAGATCGGCGACAGCATCACCGCCATCCCCGACTTCCTCGTGCCCATCGGGTGCGGGAAGGTCCACTACGGCCGTTGGGCCTCCCTCCGGCCGGTGGTCGAGCGATGGTCGGCCACCACCGTCCCCCGGGGTTGGGAGCTCGAGCGGTGCGGGACGTCCAACTCGTTCACCCGGGTCGGCTCGGCCGCCTTCCCGGGCTGGAAGACCAACGACCTCCTGCGCACCCACACCCCTCATCCCGCCGACTGCCCGCCGCCGCTTGACGTCGCCGTCCGGTGCGAGCTGCACCAGGTCCAGCCCTCGATCGCCCTGCTGGAGATCGGCACCAACGACATGGTCGGCCCCGACGGGCAGTCGGTCGATCCCGACGGCTTCGACCGGTTCCGCGCCGGGCTGCGAGAGGTCATCGCCGAGATCATCGATGCCGGCGTGATCCCGGTCGTCAGCACCCTGCCGCCCCGGCGCAACCCGATCGAGACGGCGCCGTTGCCCGGGAAGTGGAACGCCGAGATCATCCGCATCGCCACCGAGGAGCAGGTGCCGGTCTGGAACTACTGGCGGGCGCTCCAATCGGCCAGCCAGACCGGCATGGCCTACGACTGGGTTCACCCCAGCCCCGCCCCCTCCGGCGCCGGCGACCTGCGGGACAAGGCCATGGACTGGGGTTTCAACGTCCGCAACCTGACCGCCCTCCAGGTCCTGGAGAAGCTCGGCCGGATCGTCATCGACGACGGACCGCCCGACGCCTGAGCGCGCGTAGGGTCGGCCCCCGGACCACGAAGGGGGATACATGAGCGACGCACCGGTGGCGCTGGTGACGGGAGCGAGTCGGGGGCTCGGGCGGGCGGCGGCGTTGGCGCTGGCCGACGCCGGGTTCGACGTGGCCATCACGGCCCGGACCGAGCGCGAGGGCGAGGGCCGCACCGAGTCGAACTCGGTCCGCGGCGACGATCCGATCGTGGCCCTTCCCGGCAGCCTGGAGACGACGGCGGCCGACATCGAGGCCCGGGGACGACGGGCCCTGCCGGTGAAGATGGACCTGCTCGACCGGGACGCGGTGGTGGCGGCCCCGAGGACGGTGCTGGCCGAGTGGGGTCGCGTCGATGTGCTGTTCAACAACGCCATCTACCAGGGCGGCGCAACCATGGACCGCATCCTGGACCTCACGCCCGAGAACCTCGAGCGGCTGATGGTCGGCAACTACGTGCACCAGATCCTGCTCACCCAGCAGGTCCTCCCCCAGATGCTCGAGCGGGGCTCGGGCCGGGTGATCAACATGGTGTCGGGCTCGGCCCGCCACGACCCGCCGGCAGCGGCCGGTGCTGGCGGCTGGGGCATCGGCTACTCGGCGTCGAAGGCTGCGTTCGGACGAGTGGCCGGCGGCATCAACGCCGAGTTCGGGCCCCAGGGCATCAAGGCGTTCAACGTCGACCCGGGCAACGTCATCACCGAGAAGCGGCGGGCGCTCCGGCCCAACGACGAGTTCGAGGGCAACTTCGGGTCCGAGTCGCCCGAGGCCACCGGCACGGTGGTCGCCTGGTTGGCCACCAATCCCGACGCCGACCGCATGCTCGGCAAGTGGATCTACGCCCCCAAGCTCGCCGTCGACCTCGGGTTGGTGGGCTAACCGGGAGGCGGCGATGGGCGAGCTCGCCTCGCGTGTCCGGCCACGCGAGGTCGAGCTGCTCCAGTTGCGACCCTGTCGGCGGCTAGTTGGCGCCGACGACCTTGAAGTCCTGGTTCACGAAGACGTGGTGCGGCCAGTTGACGCCGATGTTGTGAACCTCGTACTGGCCGTCGCTCAGCTGCACGACACGGTCGACGATGCCTCCGGGGTAGGCCGCGAGCGCGGCTTGCGTCGCTTGATCCGCCGCCGTCCCGCTGACGACGGTCCCCGACCCCTCGGTGTAGTTCGCCGGGACCTGACCGGCCTGCTTCGCCGCGGACGGTGCACCTTGCTGGAAGGGGACCACCCCGGCGGCCGAGGAGGCCGCAGGTCCGTAGTCGCCCGTCGGGTGCACGATGACCTGCGTGGCCGTGATGGTCGTTCCGTCGGTCGTCCCGAGCGCCAGGACGGTGTCGCCTGTCGCAACCGCCCCCGCCGAGGTCGAGCTCGTCCCGTCCTTGTAGGTGGTGGTGGGCGCCTCGTTCACGGTCACCTGCTTGCCGGCCGGCGTCGTGAGGGTGAAGCTCGACGTCGACACGTTGCTGACCGTGCCGGCGGCACCGCCGGCGGCCGGCGCAGAGCGGGCGTTGGGTGTCCCGCCGCCGGATCGAGGACCACCAGCCGGGACGCTGGCGGTGGCAGTGGCCGGGGCGTTGGCGGTCACGTTCTGCGCGGCGCTTGCCGAGGGCGACGGATTGAGACCGACGGCGAGCCCGATCACGGCGCAAAGCGCCGCAGCGGCCCCACCGATC